>JAYWIH010000086.1:0-52616 GCA_043789005.1 Sphingobacteriales bacterium | reverse complement strand
TCGAGTTCAACAAGGATGTGATCCGGCCTTCGTCTTTCGCATCGCTCAACGAACTGGCGGCCATCATGAACCAGAACAGCGAATCGCGGCTGCACCTGGAAGGCCACACCGACAACGTGGGCGAAGACGAAAAGAACCTTGACCTGTCGCGCCGCCGTGCCGAATCGGTGCGGGCTTTCCTGACCGAGAAAGGCATCAGCGAATACCGCATCACCACCGACGGCCTCGGCGAGGCACGCCCCAAGGACACCAACGACACCGATGCCGGACGCACCAAGAACCGCCGCGTGGAAATGATTTTCCACTACGAGAAAAAGTAAGTGCCGGGGCGGGCGTGCGGAAACAGTATCTTCCGGAAAGCTCAAACCCGCCATGAGCCTTGTGCGGGCACGAATGAGCGGAAAGCCGCCCCGGAAGTCTTGGACTTCCGGGGCGGCTTTCTGTTTGTCCGGACTTCCGGGTTTGGGTGTATAGTTGCAAGCCGGGAAAATAGTATCTTTCCGCACCACCAAACCCCCGTTGTTTATGACCCCGTTTCTGGCTGAATTCTTCGGCACCATGCTCGTGATTGTCTTTGGCGGCGGCGTGGTGGCCGGTGTCGTTTTGAAGGATACCAAGGCCGAAGGCGGCGGCTGGCTGGTGATCACTTTTGGCTGGGGCTTTGCGGTGGCCTTCGGGGTGTATGCCGTTGGGCAGGTGAGCGGGGCGCACCTGAACCCGGCGGTGACGGTGGCCCTGGCTTCGGCGGGTAAGTTTGCGTGGCACAAAGTGCCGGTGTACGTGCTGGCGCAACTGCTGGGAGCCGCTGCCGGGGCGGTAATGGTGTGGCTGCACTACCTGCCGCATTGGCGGCGCACCCCGGACGCGGCAACCAAGTTGGCGGTTTTTGCCACGATTCCGGCCATCCGCAGACCCTTCAGCAACCTGCTGAGCGAAATCCTGGGCACGGCGGTGCTGCTCATCGGGCTGACCGCCATCGGGGCCAACAAGTACGCCGACGGCCTCAATCCGCTGATTGTGGGTTTTCTGGTTGTCGCCATTGGCTTGTCGCTGGGGGCCACCACGGGCTATGCCATCAATCCGGCCCGCGATTTGGCTCCCCGGCTGGTGCATTTCCTGCTGCCCATCCCCGGCAAAGGCCATTCTGATTGGGCTTATGCGTGGGTTCCGGTGGTGGGGCCGCTGGTGGGCGGCGTGTTGGGCATCCAAGTGTACCAGGCAATTTTCAAGGATCAGTTGGGCATTTGGCTTTGGGGTTCGGCGGGCATTGCGTTGGCGGCGGCGGTGCTGGCATACGTGAGGGAAGGCAAGGACTGATTTTCGGCGGGAATAGTACAGGAGGCCGAAATCGCCGAAATTCGCGTGAATACCGAAAGCCAATGGCTTCAAAAAAGCCGCACAAGGCCGCAAAGTAGTTTGCGGGCAAAAGGCGCGGGGGCAGAATATTGTCCGGTGTCGAAATATGGATGTGTGCCGGACGAATTGAGTGCAATCCTACGCGTTGGCTGCCATAAGGCGGATTTTTGCCAGAGCAGTTCACGGTTATAATTGTTACTTTTATGGAACGGATTCTCAAACACGGATTTTTCGCGTTTGCATTCCCCGGCCCGGATACGAAATGCCTTCATCCGTAATCCGCAACCGAACCCTCCCTTTGCCTGCCAACGTGATGGACAACCACTTTCATATTCTCGTTGAAAACCTGCCCGAAGGGATACTCGCCGAGGACAGCCTCGGCAGAATCACGTTTGCCAACCGCCCGTTTTGCGAAATGTTTGGCTTGCCCGCTACCGCAAACGAGCTAACCGGATTGGATGCGTTAAGGGCTTTCCAACGAAACAGGCACCATTTTGCTGATCTGGACGGGTTTTTTGGCCGGATGCGCGAAGTGGGGCAAGGACGGACAACCGTTACCGGGGATGAGATATGGCTTGCGGATGGCAGATGCATGGAGCGGGATTATATTCCCGTCATGGATGGCGGCGAATATGACGGGTGTTTCTGGAAATACCGCGATGTGACGCAGCAGAAACAGGACGAGGTGCGCCTGCGGAAAAACGAGGAACTCTACCGCCTGCTATCCGAAAGCTCGCGCGATGTGGTGGCCCTGCACCGGCCCGACTACCGCTACCTGTACGTGTCGCCTTCCATCCGGGATGTGGCCGGTTATGACCCCGCCGAACTGACCGGCCAGTCGCCGCTGGACTACATTCATCCCGACGACCTGGCGCGGGTGACGGATGCCCACGAACGCGCATTCGGAGCCACTGGCGCAAATTGCATACGCTACCGGGTGCGGCGCAAGGATGGCGGCTATCTCTGGATGGAAACGCACCTGCGCATGATCCGGGACGGCAACGGAACCCTCACGCACCTGCAAACCTCCTCGCGCGACATTAGCTTGCGCGCCCAAGCCGAGGAGAGACTTAAGCAAAGCGAAGACAACCTGAAAGCGCTGCTTGCCACAACCGAAGACACGATTTATTCGATCACCACCGATTTTCAACTGATTACCTTCAATTCGGCTTTCAGTGAAACCGTGCTGAAGTATGCTGGCGTGCAAGTCAGCGCGGGCGATTACTGCCCGCCAACACTCCTGCCCCCCGAAGTGCAAGCCGAATGGAAGGAGCATTACCGGCGGGTGTTTTCCGGGGAGCGTTTCTCCGTCATCTCCGAGTCCGAGCATTTCGGTCAGACCTTCCGTTACGAGCATTTCTTCAATCCCATCTTTGACCTGAAACGGCAAGTGACCGGGGCTTCCGTGTTCGGGCGCGACATCACCGCCCGCATCGGGGCGGAAAAACAAATACGCGAGCAAAGCCATCTGCTTGATGCAATCCTGGCCAACCTGCCGGTAATCGTGTTCCGCACTGATGCGAACGGGGTGTTTACGCAGTCGCGGGGAGCCGGATTGCAGGGCCTCGGCTTGGAAAACGACCAGGCAGTGGGGCAGAACCTGTACGCGATGTTTCCCCACCTGAAAGACCAGTTTGATGCCATGTACCAAACCGCAACCGTGTCTTTCACCACCCAAGGCGGAGAGCCGGGCAGTGAGTGGTGCTTTGAGAACCATATTTTCCAGGATGAGGACGGCTCGGGCTGCATTACCGGTTTTGCGTGGGATGTGTCGAAGGAAAAAGCGGTAGAGCAGGCGCTGCGCCACCAGGCAGACCAAATGACGGTGCTGAATGCCGATAAGGACAAGCTGTTTTCCATCATCTCGCACGACCTGCGCGGGCCGCTGACGGGAATACTCGGCATTACCGACCTGCTGGGCAACGGACTCGACACGCTGTCGGACGAGGAAATCCGGTTCTTTGCCGCCAACCTGCACCTGTCGGCCACGGGCCTGCTCAAACTGCTCGACAACCTGCTCGAATGGGCACTCAACGAATCGGGACGCATGGCTTACGAGCCGCAACCAACCGATATGCGCCAATTGTGCGAGGAAGTGCTGGAGGTGCTGCGGCTGAACCTGAAAAACAAAGGCATCGGCCTGCACCTCGATATCAGGGGCGATGCGTATGCCCAAGCCGACCGCCGCATGGCACAATCGGTGCTGCGCAACCTGTTGTCCAATGCCATCAAGTTCACCCCGGCGGGCGGACAGGTAACCATCGGCATCGCGAACGATGCGCCAACCCGCGCTGCCGGGCAAAACGGCCAGGCATGGCTGCGCATCAGCATCATGGACACCGGAACGGGCATGGATGAGGAAACGCTGAATGCACTTTTCGATACCAAAGTCAGGCACTCGACACGGGGCACGGCGGGTGAGAAGGGAACCGGACTGGGGTTGTCGCTGTGCCGCGATTTCGTTGCCAGACACGGCGGGCGCATATGGGCCGAAAGCCGCCCGGGCGAAGGCTCATGCCTGCACTTCACCCTGCCGAAAATCTCGGTGGGGCTGCTGCTGTAAGGGCTGATGGGTGGGGTTTGGGTCTTTTGAAAGATACTATCTTATGGGAAGCTTAGGCGGACTTTCCAAGTCCGGCAGGGCAGGAAGCCAAGATACAACTCTGGCAGAGTTGAGGCAAGCCAAGACCCGATTCCTCCTCCGCCGGAACGGCAGGCGGGGGTTTTGCCGTTTCAAAACATACTATTCCGTTTGGCCGTTAGCGGCAGGTTTTACGCGTGGATAGCGGCCGGATGAATCGAACCGTTTCCGTTTACAATGTCACCAGTTCGGCGGTCTCGCGGCGTATTTTCTCCTGTATCCCCGACAGCGTTTTTTCCAGCGATTCTATTTCACCCACCAGTGCCTTCAGGTTCACTTCCGTGGGCTTTTCGGATTGCTGCACGTACCGTTTGGCGGTCAGGTTATAATTGTTGTCTTCGTTTTCCACCTCCCGCTGCGTGGCGCGGTAGGCCAAGCCATCGTGCGAGGCGAACTTACGGAACAAGTCCATGACCTGCTTGCTGTGCGCCACCCTGATTTTGTTCCGGCGGCGGTCGGCTTCGTACAAGTCCGAGGCATCCACAAAAAGCACGTCCGAATGGGTTTTGGCCTTATTCAGCAGCAAAATCGCCGAATTTATCTTGCTGCTGTAAAACACGTGCGGGGGCAGGTCAATCACGGCCTCCACCAGATTGTTGCCCACCAGTTTGCGGCGCACTTGCAGGGCGGTGCCAGTTTTGAAAAGCAGGCCGTGCGGCACCACAAGTATGGCTTTGCCGGTTTCGTTCAGCGCGTCCAAAGCATACGTCAGGAAATCGGAGCTTTCGGATGGTTTCTTGGCCTTGGTCACGGGCATTGTGCCGTTGTCGGCGGCGGCAGTCCCGTTTTTGCGGCGTTTCTTGGCTGTTTGCAGGAAGTCGCGGGCATTGGCGGGCAGCAGCAGTTTTTCTTGGAAAGGAGGCTGCACCAGCACGCAGTCGTAGGTTTGCTTGGCGGGTTTGGATTTGAGCAGGCTGTCGGCACTTTCAAGTGAAACATCAAAGGCACCGTTGAAAAACAAATGGTAGCGCGCCAATTCCACGTACACCGGTTGGATGTCCTGCCCGGAAAGCGCCGTTCCACTGAGTTTGCCCACCTTGGCGGCCTGCACCAGCAGCGTGCCGATGCCCAAGCCCGGATCGTGGACGGTATGGTTAGGCTCAAGGCGCGCCATCTGCGCCATCAGGTTGGCAATGCTGCGGGGCGTGTAAAGGAAGCCGTCCTTGTGGAAATTCTCCTCGGTGAATTTTTCAATCAGGTACCCGATGGAATAGCCCAGTTCATCGGCGGCCTTACCCTTGGTTCCGAACGAAATCGTGTCAATATCCTCCAGCAACTGCAATAGCTTGAGTTCTCGATCCGAATCCGCATTTTGGAAAACCAGTTTTTCAAAGGAGATTGTCTGGAACATCCTGCCGAATGTGGCGGCATTGTCCGTGCTGAGGGCTTGCACGGCATTGTCGAGCCGCCGGGTGGTTCCTGTCGGCGAAAGGTTGCTCCAAACGGAAAGCAGTATCTTGGCGGTGGCGGGCTTCACATTCCCGAAAAAATGCTTGTCTTGGGTGTCATGGACAAATTTCAGGGCCAGCACCGCCAAAAAGTGGGTGAAAATCTCGGTTCTCCGGTCTTTGTCCTTGAACCGGCGGTAATGCTTGGTGAGCGACAGTATGAAATCCTTGTTCATGAGCGGGTTGGTTTTTGGGTGTTCGGGCCGGATGGAACCCCGGTGCGGTCTGCGTTTTCACTTGTACACTTCGTGCAGCATCAATTGTTGCAGGTAGGCATCTTTTTTCTCCTCCAGTGCCGATAGGGTTGTCTTTTCCTGTTCGCGGTCTTGTATCAGGTGTACTATCTTTTCCTGCACCGCCAGCTGCGGCACGGCAATGTCCAAGTTTTTGAGCACGCTCATCGGCAGCGAAAACATGCTGGTACCCGAGGCGTTGGAACGGAAATAGGACTCGCTTTGCGGCAGGTTCAAAAACCATTGGAGGTAGGCGGGAAGCACCTTGACCGCGGGTTTGACGCGGATGGAAAAGAAGGCGGAAGAAATGACGCGCTTTTTTTCGGACGGGCTGATCTGGCAGGCTTTGGTGTATTTGCCTTTGGCCAGCAATATCAGTTGGCCGGGTTGCAGGAAGTGCTTTGCCTTGATCTGCTCGGTGCCGATGCGCACCAGCCTATTTGAAATGCTGAGGTCGGAGTTCACATCGCGCATCTGAATCACTTCCACTTCGCCATCCAGGTTGTCGAGCAAGCGGTTCCGGAAAGTGATGCCGGTTTTTATTTCTGCTACTTCATGCAATTTTATGGTCATTTTCACATTGGTTTTTGCCACGGGAAACCGGGGTTCCCATGGGAGGGGATTATTGCGCAGCGATGGTGCGACACCGTTATCAGACCAGGCGCACCTGACTGGCAGGCACGTATGGCATACAGTAGAAAATCTGTTAAAAATGCCGGTTTGTCATTAAAAAAGTAACATACAAAAACGGCAGTATGTTACTTCAGGGTACGGCACTATCCACGTCTTTATACGGCATCAAATGCGAAATGTTGTACGGATTGTGATAAAATTTGCGAAAGACGGTTCGTGCGCCAGTGCGTTCGGATAGCGGCGGCCGCCCCCAAAATAGTATCCCCGGAAAAGCCCAAACCCGCCCTGCCAGCCGGACTGCCCCGGCCACTGCTGGTTTTTGCATCTTTTTTGCGGCGTTTCATTCCTGAATCCATAATTTCGCCTCTCATTGTATCCCGAATGTAACCTGTCCGGCCTATTCCTTATGCAACAACTCAGTTACGAACGTGTCCCGGCCACCATCTACGCCAATGCCGACGATGCATCCTTGGCCGTAGCCCAGGAAATTGCCGCCCTGATCCGGCAGAAACAGAAGGAGGGTAAACCGGCGGTGCTGGGCCTTGCCACCGGCTCGTCTCCCAAGAAAGTGTATGGTGCGCTGATAGCCATGCACAAGAATGCCGGGCTCAGCTTCAAGAATGTGGTCACCTTTAACTTGGACGAATACTATCCCATGCAGCCCGATGCCCTGCAAAGCTACCTGCGGTTCATGAAGGAGCAGCTTTTCGACCACGTGGACATTCCCAAGGGCAACTACCACCTGCCCGACGGCACGCTGCCGCTGGAAAAGGTGCGCGATTTCTGCCTGGACTACGAACACAAGATAAATTCGCTGGGCGGGCTTGATTTCCAGTTGCTGGGCATCGGGCGCAACGGACACATCGGCTTCAACGAGCCGGGCTCGCACGAGAATTCGCGCACCCGCCTGATGACCCTTGACCAGACCACCCGCGTGGATGCCGCCATTGACTTTGGCGGGCTGGCCAACGTGCCCCGCCGCGCCATTACGCTGGGTGTGCAGCAAATCATGAATGCCAAGCGGGTGGTGCTCATTGCCTGGGGCGAACACAAGGCGGGCATTATCAATGAGGCGGTGCAGGGGCCGGTGGTGGAGTCGCTGCCGGCCTCGTACTTGCAGGGCCACCCGAATGTGCAGTTCGTGATAGACGAGTCGGCGGCCGTGGAACTTACACGCCGCAAGGCCCCGTGGCTCATTGACGATGTGGTGTGGGACAAGCCGATGATCAAGAAAGCCGTGGCCAACCTGGCCCTGACCACCGGCAAGCCCGTGCTGAAACTGACCAACAAGGATTACAACGACTACGGCCTCAGCGATTTGCTGGCGCAGCACGGCCAGGGCTACGACACCAACATCGACGTATTCAACTGGCTGCAGCACACCATTACGGGCTGGCCCGGCGGCAAACCCAACGCCGACGACTCCAACCGCCCCGAACGCGCCAACCCGGTCAAGAAACGCTGCCTGATTTTCAGTCCGCACCCCGACGACGACATTATTTCCATGGGCGGCACGTTCCAGCGGCTCGTGGATCAGGGACATGAGGTACACGTGGCCTACCAGACTTCGGGCAACATTGCCGTGGCCGACGACGAAGCCCTGCGCTACGCCGATTTCGTGGTCGATTTTAATGAGAAATTCGGCATCACCAGTCCGCACGCCGACAAGGTGTTCAAGGAAGCCGGACGGTTTTTGCGCAACAAGAAATCAAGTGAAAAAGACACTGATGCCGTGCGCAACGTCAAGGAACTGATCCGCAAGACCGAAGCCAAGGCCACCTGCCGCTTTGTGGGCATCCCCATGGAACACCTGCACTTTTTGAATATGCCGTTTTATGAGACGGGTCTAGTACAGAAAAAGCCGCTTGGCGAACCTGACTACACATTGGTGACCGACCTGATTGAAAAAATAAAGCCGCACCAGATATACGCCGCCGGCGACCTTGCCGACCCGCACGGCACGCACAAGGTGTGTCTGGATGCGGTGCAGGAAGCCGTGAACCGCCTGAAAGCCAAGGACTTCATGAAAGATTGCTGGGTGTGGCTCTACAAGGGCGCGTGGGCCGAGTGGGACATTGACCAGATTGAGATGGCCGTGCCCATGAGTCCCGATCAGGTGATGCGCAAGCGGCTCGGCATTTTCAAGCACCAGTCGCAAAAGGACGGCGTGGTGTTTCAGGGCACCGATGCGCGTGAGTTCTGGCAGCGTGCCGAAGACCGCAACCGCGCCACCGCCCAACTCTACAACAAGCTCGGCATGGCCGAATACGCCGCCATGGAAGCCTTTGTCCGCTGGCGGTTTTAAAAGCCGGGGGTTTGGCGTTTTTAAAAGATACTGTTTTCCTGTCATTACTTTTTGTGATTCAGACACAGGAGGAATGACAGGAAATGTTGTGCCGCTGTCATCTTGCGCGGTACAGCCGCACGCCGCCCCGCGCCTCCACCAACCGCCAATTTGCCGGTGGGTTCTGTACAAATGCGGGAATGGGAAATCCGATCAGCCGGAAATACGCGATTGAATAATCATTGACCAACACGAACAATCCGGGGTTTTTCGTACCGGTTTTCTCGTGTGCCGGCAAATCTTCAAAAGGCAGATAATGAACCTGTTCGGGAACACTGAACCGGTAATGATAGTCGTGGCCGTGGAGTAACTTGTTATCAGTGAAAACGAATACGGTCTGTGTTGAATCGGACAGGTATTTGCGAATAAGGTATTTTTCCGGCCAGTATCCGCTTTCGGTTGGCTTGGTCATTGTATAGACCGGATGGATCAGTAAAATACAGAGGATTGGCAGGAAAACGGTTTTCTGCGGTTTCAGAATAGTATGTTTTAAAAAGCCCAAACCCGCCCGCCATTTTCCGTGGGTTGGTGGCCGTGGACTGGCGGCTGAAATAGTATCTTTCAAAAAGCCCAAACCCAGCCACACTGCAAAAAATACCCCGGCAAGCAAGCCATAAACCACCGCCATTTTCGCGCCCACCGTAAACCACGCGGCAACGCTGGCGGCCAGAAAGACAAACCCGTAGAAAGCCGCGTATTTCGGGTTTTTGTGCATCTTGGAAAACCCGTGCGCCGAGGCTATGGACAGGAACGGAACCAAAAACAGGATCATGCGCGGAAAAAGCGCATTCGGGTTGTAATACCGGAAACTGGTGGTGAAAAACCAGAACATGGCCAGGCCGCTGAAAGCCAGCCGCGACCAGAACAATTCACTGTTCCAGTGCCGCCATTGCCAGAATTGCCGCTTGAAAAGCACCGGCAACGCCCCCACCAGGCACACAATCATGCCCGAGCTGATGAGCATCAAAACCGGTTCGTATGTGAGGCGAGGAAGCAGCGCGGAAACCGGACGGTGGAAATAATTGTAGGAGGCCACGTAATGCCCTTCCTGTATCACTTGGAAACGGTACAGTGCGCTACCGGTAAAATAGTGGTAAAAGCCGAAATACAAGCCCAGCACCAATCCGCCCAGTGCAAAAGCCCCGGCCCAAAAGCGAAAATTCTGTCGCAGATGCAAATCGTACAGGAAAACGAGCAGATAGAAAGGAAGCAGGTACACAATGGTTTCCTTACAGAGAAAGCCCCAGAAATTAGCCAGTACAAACAGAATTACCGTGTGGAAAGACCGGTTGCGACTGTGCAGGCACACAACAGCACACAACGCCATGAACGTGAGCCCTACATCGGGATAGAGTTTGGCGGCGAAGAACAACGTGTAGAAATCCAAGCCGAGCAGCATGGCCGCCCACATGGCAATGGCGGAATCTTTGGTGCGCAGAAAACGGTAGACAATCCACAATCCGCCCAACGTGCAAGCCACCGGAAACCACAGCGTTGTGCATTCATTGACCCCGAAAAGCCAATACGCCAAAGCCACCGGCAGGATAATGCCCAGCCGGTGGCTGAAGATATCCTCGTTCAAAAGCAGGTTGCCTTGCGCTGCCCGGAAGGCGTAGCGGGCATACGCAGCATCGTCGTAAAAATAGAACCCATCGAAGGAACAATAGGCAAACAGCGCGGCAAACGCCCACAACCCGCAGAAAAACGCCGGGCGGATGGAGGACGGAAGGGCTGGTTCGGGCATGGTTTTTCCGGGGCTTACTTTGTCGGAATGACAGGAAAACCGCCCTATCTGGTTACTTTCAGCGTGCTTTGCATGGACATGTAATGCCCCGGATACGTACACACGATGGTGTAGTTGCCGGGTGTTTCGGGGGCGGTGAAATAGATGGTTTCCTTGGCGCCGGGCGTGAGCAAACCGGTGTGGTACAGCACTTTTGCACTCACCGGCACGTAGTTCATCTCCATCCCTTTCAAGCCCAGTCTGATGGCCGCCTCACCAACCTGGTTGGCCGCCCCCGGCAATACAATCACCAGGTTGTGCTGCATATCATCGTTGTTGCTGAAGGTGAGTTTCACGCGGCTGCCCGCTTTCACGCCCACGCTGGCCGCGTCGTATTGCAGGCCGGTTTTGGTGCCCAGCACCACCGTTTGGTCGGGACCGTTGGTCCAGGCGGCGGGCAGTTTGTTTATTCGTTTGCCCAGGTTGGCAATAGGGGAGGGGGTTTTAGCATTTTTGGGGATACCTGCCTGTCCGGCAGGCAGGCTGTTTTTGGAAACCCTGTTTTTGGGGGTGGGCATGGCCGCCATTGCCGCGTGGTTGTGCGGCGCGGAAGCCAGCAGATTGGCGGCCACTTTGTCGCCGTCAGGAATGCGGTTCAGTGTGTAATAACCCACCGGATGCAACACCGAAAGCCGGTTGCCCGATTGCACGCCCTCGCACTTGATTTCGTGGATGTAGCCTTCGCGCAAGCCATCGGCCACCAGGCGGGCTTTGCGTCCGTCGTCCGAGACGATTACGCCCCGGATTCGGCATTCCTGCTGGTTAATGACCGGACTGCCATACACGTGGTGGTACTTGTAATTGAACCCGGCAATGGAATAGGAAGCCGGGTTGGCCGCTGTTTTTTTATCGGCGGGCATGGTGAACTCCACTTCAAAGCCATCGGGAGTGGCGCGGATGTTTTTCATCTCAAACGCCGTGCGGCCATTCCAGACGAGGCGTTGCAAGCCGAATTCCGATTTTCCCGTCGAAGCCCAGCCCCGGCTGGTCATGCCCACCAGCAGCGATTTGTCCGCGCCCCATTCGAGCCGCAGGATGCCCGATGAGAAACCCTCGCGAAACGGAAAGCACGCGCCTTGGTACACACCCTTCACCTTTTCCAAGACCATGCGGTTGATTTTGCTGTGCCCTTGGTCGCCCACCAGGAACTGTCCGGCAAATGGCCCGAAACCGTTGTCCGGGATCTCCAGGATGTCGGAGGTGGCAATGCCCAGGATGCCGTGCGGAAACCAGACCGCCGGGGGCTTGAGGTGCGGCGTGGTTTTGGCCATGTCAAACATCGGCTCGCCCGTATCGGGAATGTCGGCTGCTTTGGTTTGCAGCGGCGAACCGGGTTCGCCCGTCCAGCGCAAGCCGCCGGGGTTGCCCGCAAAATCGCCCGACTCCAAGTGCGTGATGCGCCCCGAACCCACCCAGTCGCCCTGGTTTTCGGAGTAGAACACATCGCCGGTGGCGGCCACAACGCCAATGCCCGATGGCGAACGCAGTCCCGTTGCCCACGGCGTGACTTTGCCCTCGGGCGATACGCGCAGCATCCAGCCGCGCCACTTGGCCAGGCTGGCCCCGTAGCCCACCCAGCCCAGGTTCAGCGTAACCACCATGTCGCCGCCGGGCAGGAACTTGGGCCCGAACGAATACTCGTGGTAATTGCCCGACAGCGGCCAACTGCACACGCGTTCATAGATGTCGGCCTTGCCGTCGGCATTGGAGTCGCGCAGGCGCGTGAGTTCGCCCCGCTGGGCGCAGTACACGGCTCCGTCGCGGTAGGCCAGGCCCAACACCTCATGCAGTCCGCTGGCAAATTTGGTGTAGCTGGGCGTGCCTTCGCCATTGACGTAGGGGTTTTCAATGCGCCACACATCGCCGAATCGCGTGGAAACCAGCAGGCTGCCATCGGGCATCACAGCCAAGCCACCCACTTCCAGTTCGGTGAATTTGGGCACCGGCACCGAAACAATGCCGTAATAATCATTTTCCGTGAGAGAATCGGGCGGGTTGGCGGCGGCAAGGAAAGGGCACAGGCTGCCCAAAATCAGCAGCCATATCCGGAGCGTACGTGTGTGCATGGAAAAGGGATTTGTCTTTTGCACAAAGGAAACATTTTTTTGCAGAATAGTATCTTTTGGAAAGGCAAAACCTGCTCGCGGACTTTTCTGGCTTTCCCGCGCCGAACCCCAACTTGCCGGTTTCACTTTCCTGAGTGGTTTTGCCTTTTGTCACGCCGTTTTGGTCATTCTTGCAAAGAAAGCATGATAAAAAACGGCGGAATGACCGGAAAATAGTGTTTGAAAAACCATAATCTGTCGGATGGACGAACGGTGGGTCGTGTGACACAACCCACGTAACCACCCTCGTGGTCGTGTCCCACGACCCGTAACCACCACCCTCACAGGACAAAATAAAGTTTTTCAAAATAGTATCTTCCGGAAAGCCGAAACCTGCTTTGCGGCATTCTCTGCAAAAGCTATTGTGCAAAAGCTATTGTGCCGCCTGCGCGGTGTCGGTGCGCGCATTTACCGCCGCGTCGGTGGCATCGGGCAGGGTCATTTTCATGGCTTGCAGTGGCGGTTTCGTGCCCCGGCGCGGCAGCAATAGGGTGTATCCGCGCTTGGAACGCTTGATGGTCAGGGAGTTGCGCTTGATCCAGGGGTTGTACATCCGCAGCGTCTGGTACGAGAGGCCGTAGTTGCGGGCAAAAGTGGTCAGGTCGGGAACCGAGGTGGTGACACGCACGGTGCGCAGGGCGGAGTTGAGCGTGGAATAGCGGCTGAGGCGGTAGCCGTATTCCTTGGGGTGCTCGATAAGCTGCTTGACGGCGATGATGCGGAAAATGTAGTCGGTGGTCTGCGAGTTGAGCCGCAACTGGTAGAACGAAGCTTTGCGTTGGCGCAACATGGCTTGGGTCAATCCGTTCATGCCCAGGTTGTAGGAGGCCGCTGCGCTGGTCCAGGAGCCAAACAGCCGGTGCGCGTCGCGCAGGTACTGGCAGGCGGCGTGCGTGGCCAGCAGGGGGTGGTAGCGTTCGTCCACCTCGTCGTTGATTTCAAGGCCGTAAACAGTAGCGGTTTCGGGCAGTATCTGCCAAAAACCGCCCGCCCGCTTGTACGACTGCACGTTTTGCAGGCCGCTTTCCACCACGGACAGGTATTTCAGGTCATCGGGAATCTTGTATTGCTTCAGGATGGGGCTCATTTGGGGCATCCAGTAGTTCACCCGGTCCAGCAGGGCGGCTCGCGCCGGGTTCCAGTAGGTCTGCTGCTTGAGTTCCTTGCCAAACCGTTGGGATATTTTCTTCTCGTCGAGCGGGACGCTTTCGCCGGCAAAGTAAATCTGGTCGGGTGGCGCGTCGGGCGAGTAGAACTGGTGGCCGTTGTCGAAGGTGAAATTGAAATTGAACTCCTCGTCGAGCTTGCGGTAAATGCCGTAGGCCACCAGCAGGAACACCAGCGTCAAAACCGCAATGATCTGGGATTTTCTCAAGGTCAGAAGTTGGGTTGCAGCAGATAGCGCGAATAGAAATCATCAATCACCTTCACTGCCTCCGAGGGCGTATCCACTATGTTGATCAGTTTCAGGTCGTTGGCGTTGATGTTCTTTTCCTGCCCCAGTACCACTTCCTCAATCCAGGCCAGCAGCCCCTGCCAGTAGGTGCGGCCGACGAGCACAATCGGGAACCGCCCGATTTTTTCGGTCTGGATCAGCGTTACGGCCTCAAACATCTCGTCGAGCGTGCCCATGCCGCCCGGCATCACCACAAACCCCTGCGAATACTTGACCAGCATCACCTTGCGGATGAAGAAATAATCGAAACTGAGCAGCTTGTCGGGATCCACGTAAATGTTGTGGAACTGCTCAAAGGGCAGGCGGATATTAAGCCCCACCGATTTGCCGCCCTGCTCGAATGCGCCCTTGTTGCCCGCTTCCATGATGCCCGGCCCGCCGCCCGTAATCACGCCGTAGCCGTGGCGCACGAGTTTGGCGGCGATTTCCTCGGCCACCTTGTAGTACGGGTTGTCGGATTTGGTGCGTGCCGACCCGAAAATGGACACGCACGGGCCGATTTTGGAGAGTTTTTCAAAGCCTTCCACGAATTCGGACATGATCTTGAACACCGCCCAAGAGTCGTTGCTTTTGATGTCGCTCCAGTCCCGCGCCTCGAATGCGTCCCTGATCTTGCGTTCTTCCACGCTGATTTTTTCGTTCAATTCCATTTAAATCGTATTGCCGTGGTTTTTTTCGGCGGAAAAGGCTGTAAAAAAATAGTATCCTGCAACAATCAAAAACCCGTACGGCCCCGCGCAGGTTTCGCTTCCGGTTCCCGTGGCTGTTTTCGGGTTACAAATGTTATACCATTCCGTGAGATTACCAAATTGCCCACCAGCCCCCGAAGGGGGAGAAGCCCCACCCCGGCCCTCCCCGAAGGGGAGGGAGTGAAAAACCCCTCTTTCGGAGGGGGTTGGGGGGAGGCCGCCGGGGGGCCGCATCAGGCTGGTACGAACACTTCCAGCCGGTCGGTGGCCACAGCTTCGCTTTGCAGGAGTTTTCCGCCAAACCGGGGCGCGCGGATGCCCGACCCAAACGTCTGCGGACTGCCAAATACCCGTATCTCGTCCCAAAGGCTCGCATCAATCCACTGTTGCAGCAGCAATGCCCCGCCCTCGATCAATACCGATTGCAGTTTGCGCCGGTACATGTCTTGTGCGATTTCGGCGGGGCTGGCCTCGGCGCATTTTACAAACCGCACCGCACCGGTCGCTTCGTCTTGGTGCAGGTTGTAGCAGATGGTGTCTTGCGATTGGTCGAACAGGTGCAGCGAAGGCGAAAGCCGCAGGTTCCGGTCAATGACAATGCGTACCGGGTTGCGGCCCGTCCAGTCGCGCACATTCAGGCGCGGGTTGTCGTGGTGCGCCGTGCCGGTTCCCACCATCACGGCATCTTCCTCGCCGCGCCATTTGTGCACCAGCCGCCGCGACAAGGCATTGCTGATCCAGCGCGAATCGTAATTGTCGCGGGCAATGAAGCCGTCGGCGGTTTGCGCCCACTTCAAAACCACGTACGGGCGTTGCCTCTCGATGAACGTGAAAAACCGGCGGTTCTGCCAGCGGGCTTCGGCTTCCAGCACGCCGGTTTCCACGACGATGCCCGCATTGCGCAGTTTTTCAATGCCTTTGCCGCCCACCAGCGGGTTGGTGTCGAGGCTGGCAACCACCACTCTGCGCACTTTTTTTTCAATCAGTAAGTCGGCGCAGGGCGGGGTTTTGCCGTGGTGGGCGCAGGGTTCCAGCGTCACGTAAACGGTGCTTTCGGGCAGGAGTGCCAGGTTGGCATCACTGATTGAATGCAGTGCGTTTACTTCGGCGTGCGGGCCGCCGTACTGCCGGTGCCAGCCCTCGCCGATAATGGTGCCGTTGTGCACAACCACGCAGCCCACCACCGGATTGGTGCTTACGCTGCCGCGCCCCCGTCCGGCCAGTTCTAAGGCGCGTTGCATATAGTGTGTGTCCATGTTGTTGCGTCAAAAAAGGTAGGGGCGTTGCCGCGCAACGTCTCTGAGCCTTGCAAAATAGTATCCCCGCTAAAGCTAAAAGTTCCGCCAGAGGCGGAAACGGGGCTTTCAGCTTTCAAAAATGCCAAACCCGCCCATCCTCCCGGAAGCCGATGCGCGGTTCCGGTCTGACACACAGTGTCTGACCTGCGGTGCGGCAAATCCCGGTTCGGACAAAACAGTATCTTTCAAAAACGCCAAACCCGCCCGTTTTTTAACGGTAAACGTAAGACTGTAAACGTTCAGAACGCAAAACGCATCACAAATGTATCGTAGTCACGGCCACCATGATGTCCATGAGCAGCAGCACCAGCGCGGCGATGAGGAAGTAATAGAACTTGTTGGCCGAAACATCCATCTTGCGCGTGTCCTGCAACCGGCCTTCCACCTTGGCGGTGGCCGCGTTTAGCCGGCCCGTTTCATTTTGCATCCGGCTCAGTTCAAAATATTCGCCGTTGGCACGCCGCGCCAGTTGCCGCAGGGTTTCCGATTGCATTTTTGTCACCACCGTTTGTCCGCCCTTGTTGCGTTTGTAGCCGTTGGCAACCGGGATTTTCCCGCCCGCCTGCGTGCCCACACCCAAAACGAACAGCCGCAACCCGGCCTGTTCAAGGGCATCGGCGGCCTGTTGTGCATCCTCGCCGAAATCCTCGCCATCGGTAACCAGCACCACAATCCGCGCCTGGTTCCGGGCCGAGGTATTCTTGCTGTCTGAGTTGCGTTTCAGGGCCAGCCGCAGGGCCGCCCCCAAGTCGGTGCCGCCCTGCGGAAGCATATCCGTGCGGAGCGTTTCGATGAACAGCCGCAGCGCGTTCTGGTCGTAGGTGAGCGGGCACTGCACAAAAGCCTCATTTGCAAAGACAATCAGCCCGATGCGGTCTGACGGGAAATCGGTAATCCAGCGGGTCAGCTCGTATTTGACCCGTTCCAGGCGCGAAGGCAGGATGTCGGTGGCATCCATGGATTTTGACAGGTCAACGGCCAGGTAGATGTCGCGCCCCACGGCTTTCACTTCCTTGTGCACACTGCCGAACGTGGGGCCCAGCAGGCCGACGACAATCAGGCCCACATACACTGAACGCAACAGTGCCTTGGCCGCCAACCCGGTGGCGCGGCTGTCCATCTGCCGGGCTTTGCGCCACACCCGAATCATATAAAGGGTGTAAAAAAACACGAATGCACCGGCCAGCCCGTATTCCCACCAAGTGATGCTGAAGTACCAGTTCATATTGCCTTTTTTCAAGCCGGAACCGTAAAATCACGGTTTTCAAAATAGTATGTTTCCGAAGGGCCAAACCCCTTGCCCTGCACCGGTGGAAAACCCGGAACCGGTTTTTTCAACGCCCAAGGCCCCAACGCATATTTTCCGCCATTCCTTTGCCGGAATAAAATTGTTTTCCCTATCTTTGCGCATCCGTTTCGGAGAGGTGCCTGAGAGGCCGAAAGGACATGTTTGCTAAACATGCGTACGGGAAACTGTACCGAGGGTTCGAATCCCTCCCTCTCCACTGCTTGCCAACCGCAAAATTAATTTTTTAATCCGAATTAATTTCCGCTATTTGCGGCTCCAAAAATCGGGGTGTAGCGTAGTCCGGTCATCGCGCCTGGTTTGGGACCAGGAGGTCGCAAGTTCGAATCTTGCCACCCCGACAATTGAAAGCCGCTGTGAATCCTTGATTCACAGCGTTTTTTTTGCCTTTTCCATAACTTCAAGATCCCGTAGCTCAGTTGGATAGAGCATCTGCCTTCTAAGCAGACGGTCAAGCGTTCGAATCGCTTCGGGATCACGCCAACCCCCTCAATCGCGAGACTGAGGGGGTTTTTCATTCGTGGGGCGCGTCAACGGGAGGGGTTTGGCGGTTCTGGAAGATACTATTTCCGCGGCGGCTGCACGGGTCATCTTGACAATGCTTGCACCACCCTCCGGCAAAGTCCGTAACTTCGCCAAACCTGTTCCATCACCCGCCTTCCGGTTGCTTTTGCAATGTTTTTTCAATTATTTTTGTGTGGCTTGCGTGTGGCCGTATTGCGGGCAGCCGCAAGCCCGCTCCGCACGCAAGACCTGCACCCTGATTTTCCAGACCGTTTCCCCACTTGTTATGTACCTGAGTGATTCAATGCAAGGCGATGCCCATGATAAGCTGTGGGAAGGGGAGGCCTTCCGCCAAATCGTACGCCTGTGTCCCGATATCATTCACATCCATGATGCCGATACGCTGGAGCTGGTATATGCCAACCAGCAATTAACCGCCGTGCTGGGCTACGATACCGCCGACCTTGAACGCATGGCGGGCAACTTGATGCCGCTGTTGGCCGATGCCGGAATGCGCGACAAGGTCATGGCCTCAAAACAACATTACGCCGCGCTGCCGCCCAACGAAGTGCGTGAGTACCGGCTGCGTGTGCGCCACAAAAACGGCTCGCTGCGGATGCTCAAAACCCGGGTCAGTGTGTTCAAGGCCGATGCAAATGGCAAGCCGGTGCAGATGATGGCCATGTCGGAAGATGTAACCGCTGCCCACGAGGCCGCCAGCCGCCTGTCGGAAAGCGAAGCCTTGCTGCTGGAAACCGAACGGATGCTCAACTACGGCAGTTGGGAATGGCTGCCGGATGAGAATGCAAACGCGTGGACGGAAGGGATGTACCGGATATTCGGCTGGGACTCGCCGACCGACCAACCCGGCGAACGGTTCCGCCAGGCGATTCATCCTGACGATCGGGAACGCGTGGACAGGGCCACGCAAGCCGCCCACCTTGAGAAAAAGCCCTTTGAAATCGAATTCCGCGCCCACAAGCCCGATGGCACGGAAATGATGCTGCTCGCGCGCGGACGGGCATTGGAGGATGAAAACGGACGGGTGCGCAAAGTGGTGGGCAGCGTGGCCGAAATCACCGGCCAGAAAAAGGCCCTGCGCCGCTTGGTTGAGAGCGAAATGCTGCTCGCCGAGTCTGAAACGCTGCTCAACAGTGCCAGTTGGGCCTTGGACGTGGCCACGCACACATCGGTCTGCTCCGATAATATGCACCGCCTGCTGGGCTGGACCAAAACCGAGGGCGAAGACGTGATCCGGATGCTGCGGCAGGGCATCCACCCGGACGACTTGCCACGCGTGGAGCAGGCCATGAAGTTCGCGATGGTGTACGAAGAGCCTTACGAAGTCGAGTTCCGGTTCATCAAGCCCGAAGGCACCGAAATGATCCTTGCCACCAAGGGCAAGCCGATCCGCGATGCCGCTGGCAACATCGAGACCATGGTGGGCTGCACCGTGGACGTGACCGAGCAGAGACGGATGGTGGAACGCCTGCGCAAAAGCGAGTTGATCCTGAGCGAAGCCGAAAAAATAACCAAGACGGGCAGTTGGGAATGGAACCTGCAAACCAATACGGCCACGTGGACGGAAGGGGTGTACCGTATCTTCGAGCGTGATTCGCAGACAAATCCGGTGATGCTCGAACAATTCCTGTCTGAGTTCGTCTATCCCGATGATCAGGCGGAGGTGCAGGAGGCCTTTGCACGGGGCATTGGAGCCAAAACCGCCCTCGAAACCGAATGCCGTCTGAGGCTGCCCGGCGGGCAGAAGCACATGCATCTGCGTGCAATCCCCCTGCTTGACGAACACGGCAACCTGATGAGCCTGATTGGCAGTTGCGCTGACATCACCGACAGCAAAAAGGCCGACGAGAAACTGCGCCGCAACGAGGCCATGCTCGCCGAGGCCGAGCGGATATTTGACATGGGCAGTTGGGAATGGGATTTGGCGACCGACGAACTGACATGGACTGAGGGCGAATGCCGGTTGTTTGGCATTGAGCCGGTGCAATCCGTACCAATGGCTTTTTCCGCCACTTTTCTGGAGGAATCCGAACGCGCCCGTGTAATCGGCATCGCCCGGGCCTCCATTGAGTCCCGCCAGCCGTTTGAGTTGGAATACACGGTCACCACCCGCGACGGAACCGTCAGAATACTGTCTGGCCGGGGCAGGCCGGTGTTGAACCCGGAGGGCGAGGTAGTCAAGGTGTTTGGCAGCGACTTTGACATCACCGCCCGCAAGCAAGCCACCCAACGTTTGGTGCAGAGCGAGGCCCTGCTTACCGAAACCGAAAAGATACTCGGCTACGGCAGTTGGCTCTGGGACGTGGCCGCCAATAAAATCACGTGGTCGGAGAATATGTGGCGGTTGTTCGGCTACGATCCGGCCGCCGAAACCGACCGCGAACTGCCCGTTGATTTTTACCTCAGCCACGTGCACCCGGACGATGCGGATGCATTACTGGCGAAAAACGCCAGTTTCATGCAAACCGGCACCGAGCCTGAAAACTACGAGCACCGGATCATTACCAAGGATGGCACGGTCAAGATCATGACGGGGAAAACCAAAATAGTATCTTTTGAAAACGGTAAACCCGCCCAAGTGGTGGGTGCCACCATTGACCTGACCGAGCAGAAACAATCCCTGCGCAAACTGACTGAAAGCGAGGAACTGCTGCGCGAATCGGAGAAAAGCTTCAGTTATGGAAGCTGGATACTGAACATCGAAACGGGCAGAGTACACTGGTCTTCGGGGTTGTGGCATCTGCTGGGCTTTGCCGAAGCGGACATTGCGCGGGCCGAAGCCGAGCAGGACGGTGATCCCGAATACTACTACCGGTTCGTGCATCCCGATGATGTTGCAATGCTAAGGCGGAGTTTTGCCCGGATGCTCGAAACCGGCATATTTGAACCGACCGACCACCGGATCATTACCGTTGGTGGCAATGCCATCACTGCCAATGCCAAGGGCAAGGTTTTCCAAACGGAGGGCAAAAGCCGGATTGTGGGCAGCGTTACCGACGTTACCCAAGACCGTCGCTTAACCCAATCGCTGCGCCAAAGCGAACGCGTGCTTTCCGAGAATGAAATCGTGTACGGCTACGGAAGTTTTGAATGGCTCGCCGAGAGCGGCACGGCCTACTGGTCTGACGGCACCATGGCCCTGTACGGCCTTGACCCGGTGCTGGATCGCGGAAGGGAAAACGACGAAAACGGGTTTGCGCTGGTTGACCCCCGCGACCGTGAGCGTGCAACCGATGTCATCAACCGGGCGGTTGCCGAAAGGCAGCCTTACGAAGTGGACTACCGGGTGCTCATTGCCGGTGGCGAGGAACGCTGGCTGCGCACCCGTGGCACACCTGAATATGACCAGGATGGCAACCCGAAGCGAATCTACGGCACGGTCAACAACGTGACCCAGGAACGCAAGGCATTGGAGAAACTCTTGGAAAACGAGGCCCTGCTCTCCGAATCGGAGGCTCTGCTGAACTACGGCGGCTGGTCTTGGGATGTGACGGCCAACAGAATCACTTGGTCTGAAGGGTTGTGGCGGCTGCTGGGTTATGATCCCGAACAGGAACGCGGCAAAACCGTCAGCTTGGATTTTTACGTGCGCCATATACATCCGGAAGATGCGGAAGCCTCCCGGCGCGTGGCCGAAGCCCTTGTCATGGGCGAGATGCCCGACGATGGCTATAACGGCCAGCACCGCCTGATCCGCAAGGATGGCCGCGTGATAACCGTGGTTTCGCGGCAGCGCGTGGTGAGTTGGCACAACGGGCAACCCACCAAAATCGTGGGCAGCACCGCCGATATCACCTACCTGAAATCCATCCAGTTGGATTTGGAACAGAAAAACACTGAACTGCAACGCTCCAATACCGAACTGGAACGGTTTGCCTACGTGGCTAGCCACGACTTGCAGGAGCCGCTGCGCAAAATCACCACGTTTGGCAGCCGGCTGTTGCTGAAAAACGGCGACCTGCTCAACGACGAAGGCAAACTGTATTTGGACCGGATGATGAACGCCAGCCGCCGGATGTCGCTGCTGATCGAGAACCTGCTGGGTTTCTCGCGCCTGACCCGCAAGGCCGATTCGTTCGTGGACACCGACCTGAACCTGATTGTGCGCAATGTGACCGGCGACTTGGAGTTGAAGATGGAGGAGATGAAAGCCGAACTGTTGTGCGACGAACTGCCCGTGATCGAGGCCGCGCCGCAGCAAATGAACCAATTGTTCACCAACCTGATCGGCAACGCCCTTAAGTTTGCCCGCAAAGGCATCGCGCCTTGCATACACATTCGCCACCGGAAACTGGCCGCCCCCGAAAAGCAGCGGTTCGGCCTCAATACCCACCAAGACTACCGCCTCATCACCGTTGAGGACAATGGCATCGGTTTTGAGAAGCAATACGCCGAGCAGATTTTCGTGATTTTCCAGCGGCTGCACGGCAACGCCGATTACGAAGGCACGGGCATCGGCCTGGCCATCTGCCAGAAAATCGCCGAGAACCACGGCGGCCTGATTTTCGCCGACAGCGAACCGGACCGGGGAGCCGTATTCTCGGTGGTGCTGCCCGCCCGGCAAAAACCGGGATAGGCGGGTTTGGTGTTTTTGAAAGATACTATTATTCCGTGGGTCGTGGGACACGACCCGCCGTTTGCCCATCCGAATCAGTTCGGCCCTACAGCGCCTGTACAATCGCCATCGTCTCGCGCACTTTGGTTTCCAGTTCGGCAAATTTTCCGTCGGCAACCATCTGTTTGTCAAACAGTTGCGAACCCATGCCCACGCACGTGACCCCGGCGCTGAACCACGCCTCCAGGTTTTCGCGCGTGGGTTCCACGCCGCCCGTCACCATGAGGCTGCTCCACGGCATGGGGCCTTTCAGGGCTTTCACAAACGCCGGTTTCAGTACGTCGCCCGGAAAAACCTTCACGATTTCGGCTCCGTATTCCTCCGCCTGCGAAACTTCCGAGAGTGTGCCGCAACCGGGAATGTGCAGCACTTTGCGCCGGTTGCACACCTTGAAAACCTCGTGGTTCAGCAACGGCGACACGATGAAATCGGCTCCCGACTGGAGGTACACCGAAGCCGTGCCCGCATCCACCACCGTGCCTGCCCCGAGCATGAGGCCGGGCAGCGACTGCCCGGAAAACCGGACGAGTTCGCGGAAAACCTCGTGGGCGAAATCGCCCCGGTTGGTGAATTCAAACACCCGCACCCCGCCCCGGTAGCAGGCTTGCAGCACATTCTTGCAGGTTTCCAAATCGGGATGGTAAAAAACCGGAACCATGCGCGTCTCCGCCATTTTCAGGATTACGTCTGTTCGCTTGTAAGTGGACATGGAAATGTCAGGTTTTAAGGTTGGAAAATAGTATGCGCCCCGGCGGACAGGTTGTTTTTAAAACGCCAGATCCCGTAGGGGCGACCGGCGGGTCGCCCTGTTCACGTGCGGCGGCTCGCGGGAAACGGACACATCTGTACGGGATATCCGGGCGGCAGGAACATCCCTGACACGCACAGGGCGACCCGCCGGTCGCCCCTACGGGTTGTGTGTCACCTGAAAAATAGTATCTTCCAAAAAGCCCAAACCCCCGGCTGTTCACCGGCGCAGCCGCCCCGATGCATCACCACGCATCAGCGTTTCCACTTCGGCTACCGACACCAAGTTCACGTCGCCCTCGATGGTATGTTTCAGGGCCGAGGCGCAGATGCCGAAATCCAATGCCCGCTGGTCGTCTTGGTAGGTGAGCAGGCCGTAAACCAGTCCGGCTAAAAACGCGTCGCCGCCGCCAATCCGGTCCACAATGTGCGTGATGTCTTGGAAGCCGGTTTGCAGCAAATCCGTGCCGTTCCAGAGCATAGCTTTGATGCGGTTGTGCGACGCACTGACCGAATCGCGGTCGGTATCCACGATTTTTGTGATGGACGGGTATTTTTCCATCATCCGGCGGCAACTGTCCGTGAAAGCTTGGTCATCGTCGGAAGCCGGTTGTTGCGGAATACCAAACAGTTCGTCCATGTTTTCGGCATTGGCCAAAATCAGGTTGGAACCCGCCACTAGTCCGGGCAGTATTTGCTGCGGGGTTTTGCCGTAGCGCCACAGGTTGGAGCGGTAATAGACATCGCCCGAAACTGTGATGCCCAGCCGGTTGGCAACCTGAATGGCTTTCAGGCATTCGTCGGCGCAGGTTTGCGACAAGGCCGGAGTCACGCCCGACCAATGGAACCACTGCGCGTCTTCAAGAATGGTTTCCCAGTCAAAACAGTTTTCCGGGATTTCGGCAAAGGCCGAATGCTGGCGGTCGTAAACAATCTGGCTGGCGCGGCTCACGGCTCCGGTTTCCAGGAAATAAAGCCCCAGCCGTTCGCCGCCGAAGCTGATATGCGACACATCCAAGCCCTGCTTGCGCAAAAATTGCAATGCCGACTGCCCGATGGCATTGTCCGGAAACCGCGTGACGTGCGCCGCCGGAATGCCGAAACCGGCCAGCGACAGCCCGACATTGGCCTCGGTGCCGCCAAAATGCACGTCGAACTGCGTGGCCTGCCCGAACTTGCGGAAGCAGGGCGGCGAAAGCCGCATCATGACTTCGCCGAAGGTGACTATTTTTTTCATGGTAAAGGAACAAAAATCAAGTGAATTAAACCGCCGCCTTGTCCCATTTCGGCACCAGCCAATGGATAATCAGCAAAGCCAGCAGGTAGTTGCTGCCAGCAATGATGAACAGCGGCGCGTAACCGAACTTGACCCGGATCACACCGGCAAACGTGGCCAAGATCACGCCGCCCAAGGCCCCGGCCATGCCGCCGATACCCATCACCGAGCCGACGGTACTTTTGGGGAACATATCCGAACTCATGGTATAGACATTGGCCGACCAGCCCTGGTGCGCCGCCGTGGCCAAGGCAATCAGCGCGACAGCCACGTAAATGCTGCTCGTAACCGAGGCAAACACAATCGGCACCACGCACAACGCGCAAATGAACATGGTGGTCTTGCGGGCTTTGCCCACGGGCCAGCCGTTCTTGATGAATTGCGACGACAGCCAGCCGAAAAAGATGCTGCCCGCATCGGAAACGATGTAAATGAACAGGAACGGCAGGCTGATGTTTTTCAAGTCCAGTTTTTGGTCCAGGGCTTCGCTGGAGTTGAAAAAATCGGGGAGCCACGTCAGGTAGAACCACCAGATCGGGTCGGCCAGGAACTTGCCGGTTGCCAAGGCCCACGTTTGACGGTGTGCCAGCAGTTTGCCCCACGAGATTTTGCGCGTTCCGGCCGGTTCTTCATCCGCATCGCTGCGGATGTGCTCCAGTTCGGCTTGGCTGATGCCGGGCTGGTCTTCGGGTTTCTTGTAAATCCACAGCCAGAACACCACCAGCACCACGCCCAGTAGTCCGGTAACCACAAACGAGACGCGCCAGCCGTAATGCAGCGTGAGCAGCGGCACCGCAAAGGCCGTGGTGATGATGCCGATGTTGGATCCGGCATTGAAAAGCCCCGTGGCAAAAGCCCGTTCCTTCTTGGGGAACCACTCGGCCACCGACTTCACCGCCGACGGGAAATTGCCCGCCTCGCCCAAGCCCAGCATGAACCGCGTGAAGCCCAGCCCGCGCACCGAACCCACAAACGCATTGGCAATGCCCGCCGCACTCCACACCACAATGGCCCAAGCAAAACCCTTGCGCGTGCCCACGCGGTCAATGAACCAGCCCACCAGCACAAAACCCAGCGCGTAAGCCGCCTTAAAAGCCCCGTCCACGTAGCCCATCAGTTCCTTGAAACGATCCGTGTCGGCGGCAGTGAGCGTTGCGGTGAGCGGCAAACCCAGCATTGTTTTCCGGAACGACTCGTCTATCATGGTGAAAGACAATACGTTGCGGTCAATGTAGTTGATGGTGGTGGCAAAAAACAGCAACGCCACAATGCGCCAGCGGTAATTGCTGACACCCGAAACGGAAGGGGTTTTGGTGTTTTCGGGAGATACTATTTCGCGCATGGCCGAGGGTCGGGAAAGGTGGAAATTTCAGGGCGGGTTTGGCGGTTTTAAAGGTCAAACCTGTGAGGTTTTTCAGGTGGGTTTGGCTTTTCAAAAAGATACTATTTCTGCTTCTTTTTCGGGGGCTGGAAACCCGAAATATTTTTCGGCGTTGTTGTAGCAAATGTCCTGCACCGTTTTGCCCAGCCATTTTTCATCGTCGGGCAGTTCGCCGTTTTCCACGTCGTTGCCGAGCAGGTTGCACAATATCCGGCGGAAATATTCGTGGCGCGAAAACGACAGGAAACTGCGCGAGTCGGTGAGCATCCCCACAAAGCGGCTCAGCAACCCCATGTTCGACAGCGCGTTGAGTTGTTTTTCCATGCCGTCTTTCTGGTCCAGAAACCACCAGCCCGAGCCGAACTGCATTTTGCCCGCCACCGGGCCGCCCTGGAAATTGCCGGTCATGGTGGCGAACACCTCATTGTCGGCCGGATTTAGGTTGTAGATAATCGTCTTGGCCAGTTTGTCTTCCTTGTCCAGCCTGTCGAAAAAGCGCGACATGGCCTGCGCCACCGAAAAATCGCCCATGGAATCCACGCCCGCATCCGCACCGATGGTGTGCAGCAAACGCGCGTTGTTGTTGCGCAAGGCTCCCAGATGGAACTGCTGCGTCCAGCCTTTTTCGTGGTCGAGTTTGGCAAACTCGTACAGGCAGGCCGACTTGTATTTCAGCACATCCTCCTGTCCGATGCTTTGTCTGGCCCTGATTTTCAGGAAGATATGGTGGATTTCGTTTTCCGTGTAGGCCGAGGCGTACATGGTTTCCAGGCCGTGGTCGGACAGGCGGCAACCGTGCAAGGCAAAAAAGTCGTGGCGGTGGCGCATGGCCGCTAGGAATTTTTCCCACGAGGCAACGTCCACATCCGCCACTTCCGAAAGCCGGTCCAGGTACGTGTTGTACGCCCCCACATTTTCAACCGCCATCGCCCGGTCGGGCCGGAAAGTGGGGAAAACAGCCCCCCAACCCCCGAAGGGGGAGTTTTCATTGGCTCCCCCTTCGGGGGCGGGGGGGGCTTTTTGGTGATGTTCCAGACTGTCCACTGGGTCGTCGGTGGTGCAAACAACTTTCACGTTGAAATGGGACAAAATTTGCCTCACGCTGAATTGGTTGCGCAGCTTTTCGGAGGTTTCCTCATAAATGTCACGGGCGGTTTCGGGTTTCAGCAAGGTTGTGATGCCGAACGGGTTTTTTAGTTCCAGGTGCGTCCAGTGGTACAGCGGATTGCGCAACGTATAAGGTACGGTTTCGGCCCATTTCGCGAACTTTTCGTAATCCGGCGCATCGCCCGTTATATAGCGTTCGTCCACGCCGTTGGCGCGCATGGCCCGCCACTTGTAATGGTCGCCCGCCAGCCATATCTGCGTGATGTTTTCAAATACGCGGTTTTGGGCTATCTCATTGGGCGGCAGGTGGTTGTGGTAGTCCAATATGGGCATCTGCTTGGCATAGCCGTGGTAAAGTGTTTCGGCGGTTTTGGTTTGCAGTAGGAAATTGTCGTTGAGGAAAGGTTTCATGGCCGGGCTTGGATTCAGGTTCTTGGTTGGGTGTTGTCTTGTGCGTCGGAGACGCGAAACCAGTCCACCCCGATTGCAAATCGGGGTGAGCGGCATAAGCAACAAAAACAGTATCTCCCGGAAAGCCCAAACCCCCGCCTCATTTTGCCACGGCAAGGCTTGTGCTGAGGGAGGCCAACTTTTCACCCACCATTTCGGCAAAGCCGGGAATCTGCGTCAGGTCTTCGCCCCAAAGCCCGGCATCTTGACAAACCGCCAGTGCCAGTGCCGGAAAATCATTTGCGTGCGTTTGCCAAACTTCGTAAAAATATCCGGCGAAATCATCCCTGATCGGGTAAAATTCCTGGTTCCGCAAACCGTAAAAATTCCCGTCCTCCACTTTCACGGCTTTCATGAAAAGCAAGTAGGCCGCGAAGCCTTCGGCAAATTTTACGGGCACACCGCCAAACTTCGCGTGGTGGCGCAGCAGCGTGGGCACGTTGCGCATCCGCATTTTGGAGGTGGCTTGCAGGGTGATGTTCAGCAGCCGGTGCTCCATGGCCGGATTGCGGAACCGGTCCAGCACGTCGCGGGCAAAATCGCGCAAATCCGCCTGTTCGCCCACCGGAATGGAAGGCACGATTTCATCAAGCATCACTTTTTCCAAGAACGCCGCCATTTCCGCGTCCCGCATCATTTCGTACACCGTGTCGAAGCCCCGCAGAAAGCCGAGGCACACGCTGATGGTATGCGCACCGTTGAGAAGCCGCAGTTTGCGTTCGCGGTAATACTCAATGTTGCCGGTAATGACAACACCGTTGTCCGCTTGCGCAAAAGACAGTATCTGCCGCACCGCGTCACCGCCTTCAATGGCCCAAAGCCGGTACGGTTCGGTCTGGATGGCAAGCCGGTCTTGGTAAGGCAGTGACTGGCGCATTTCCGGACTGGCGTTGGTTACAATCCTGTCCACCAGCGAGTTGCAGAAAAAAACGTGTTCGCCGAGCCAAGTGGCAAAGGCTGCTTCCAACCGGTTGAAAGCAACCAGGCGGTGCACTATTTCCTTGAGTTTCGTGCCATTGTCGGGAATCAGTTCGGTGGGGATGACTACAACATGGCGGCCTCCCCCAACCTCCTCCGAGGGAGGGGGCTTTTGAACGGAATGTTTGTGCTTTTCGTACAGAAACGCGAGCAGTTTGGCGGGGAATGACTGCGGCGGATGCTGGAAAATGCTTTCCTCCACGTACTGGATTCCCACTTCGGTGGTGTTGGAGATGATGGTTTGGATGGCGGGGTTTTTCGCCAGTTCCAAGATTTTCGGCCAGTGGTCGTTGGCGGACAGGACGCTGGAAATAGCGGAATTAATAAATCTTTCGTCCGCCAGCACGCCATCCTGCACGCCTTTCACAATGGTTGTGTACAGGTTGTCTTGCTCCGAAAAACCGTCCGCGCTGCCGGGCGTGGATTTCACCACGGCAATGCTCCCGTTGAAAATGCCCTGCCGGTTGGCCTTGTCAATGAAAAAGCCGGGCAGCCCGCGCAGCAGGATTCCGGTGCCGAACTGGAGCACCTTGACCGGAAGCGGGTTTGAATGGGCAACTGAATTGCGGGAGAGGATTTGCATGGATTTTCCGGGCGGGGGTTTGGCGTTTTTGGAACATACTATTTTTGCGGTTTGTCCGGCTCATCTGCCACGGTTGGCGGGTGAAAGGCGTTTTCGCTTTTGGCGATGACCACCGTTGCCACGGCATTGCCGATCAGGTTGGTGATGGAGCGAGCTTCGGACATGAAACGATCCACGCCCAGCAGCAAGCCCAGCCCGGCAACCGGAATCTGCGGGAAAGATGCCAGCGTGGAAGCCAGCACGATGAAGCCGCTGCCCGTGACTCCGGCGGCTCCCTTGGAAGTGAGCACCAGCACACCGATGATGCCCAGTTGCTCGGCCATGCTCAGGTTCACGTGGAAAGCCTGCGCCAGAAAAATCACGCACAGCGACAAATAAATGCTCGTGCCGTCGAGGTTGAACGAGTAGCCCGTGGGAATCACCAGTCCGGCCACTTGCCCGGCGCAGCCGTAGCGTTCCATTTTCTCGATCATGCGCGGCAATACTGATTCAGACGAGGAAGTACCCAGCACAATCAAAATCTCGGCCTTGATGTAGCCCAGCAGTTTCCAGAGGCTGATGCCGTTGAAACGGCAAATGGCATTGAGCACCACGAAAATGAACAAAAACATGGTCAGGTAAACGGTGAGCATGAGCTTGCCGAGCGGAACCAGGGCCTCCAGCCCGTACTTGCCGATGGTGAATGCCATGCCGCCAAACGCGCCAATCGGGGCCAGCACCATGATCATGCCCAACACTTTGAAGAGGACTTTGAGGATTTTTTCAAACGTGGCCACCAGCGAATGCCCGGCCGCGCCAATGCGCGAAACCGCCACCCCGAACAGCACCGAAAACAGCAGCACCTGCAGCAGGTTTCCTTCGGCAAACGCCCCCACCACGTTGGGCGGCACGATTTCGGTGATGTGTTCGACGGCGGTTTTTTCGCGGCTTTTCTGCACGTATTGCGACACGTCGCCCGGCTTGATTTGGCTTTGATCCAGCCCCGCCCCCGGCTGCACGGTGTTGGCAACCACCACGCCGATGGCCAGTGCCAGCGTGGTTACCGACAAAAAATACAGCATGGCCTTGCCGCCAATGCGCCCGAATTGCCTCATGTCCTGCACCTTGCCGATGCCCACCACGATGGTCAGGAAGATAATGGGCGCAATCAGCATCTTGATCAGGTTGATGAACGTTTTGCCAATGGCCTCCACGTTTTTCAGGTCGCCATCGGTGATGGTTTTCCGCTCATAACCTTCGTGCAGGTAATTGCCCACCACAATGCCGATGATGATTGCCACCAGCACCTGGAACGTGAGGTGCTGGTGGATGCGCTTGGGTTTGGGCTTTTCTGGAGATACTATTTTGGCCGCTTCGGGGAGGGGATTTTCGGTCATGGTGCGGTTTCGCTTGCTGTGGGCCATGACGGATTTTGCCCGCCGGGGCGGCTTGGTTCTGCGGGCGGTTTTATTCGGGGCAGGCAACTTTCTCCAACGCCATGTTTCCGTTGAATTTCAAATCACCGGTCTTTTCAAATACCATGCGGCTCCCTTCTTGGCGCGCCGCCGCGTAGCCTTCCGTAAAAGTATCGCCGCCCCGCAAGAAAGCCACCTGCCGCATCGATTCGGTTCCTTCAGACATGAATGTGTAGTCGGCCAGCAGCGTGTCGCCTTTCATTTCGCCTTGGATTGTGCCGGTATTCTTGTCTTTTCCGGACAATTTGTACGCCAATTGGCCGGTCACGGCACTTCCATTAGCGGTGAGGCGCAGCGTTACAGTGTCCTTGTTGGCAGTGTAGGCATAGCATGAGGCCGTCGCCACCGGCGGAGCCGCCACCGTAGCGGTATCGGTGGCGGTGGTGGTGGCTTCGCCGGTGGATTCCTGGGTAGTCTTGGTGTTGCAGGCGGTCAGGATTGCGCCAATGGCAAGCAGGGAAAGAAGGGTTGTTTTCATGGATTTGGGCTTTTGATTTATGAAAAAACAGGTGGTTGGGTTTGTACTTTTGAAAGGATACTATTTACATCCGCTCACTTCCTCACGAAACGCATCACCGCAATGTCTCCCATGATAAAGGTGAGCGTATTGCCGTTGACTGCGTAGGTGTTTACTTTTTTCAGCGTTTCCAGAAACGCCCGTTCGCCTTCGCCGGGGCACATCATGCGCGTGGTAGCCAGCGGGTCGGCAAAACTGATTTTGTTGCCGTCGGCCACCAATTTGCCATTGAACGCGTTGCAACTTGTATTGCCGCTGATCTTACTGTTTTCCACATCAAACGCAATCACGGGTTTCCGGTCGGGATACAGTCCGCCGAACGCAATCCGGCTGCCCGAAATGTAATCCAGTTCCCAAGTGCCGCCCAGCGGGTTTGCCTGCGGGGAAGCGGGCGGCATGGCCGATGGCCCGGCGGACGAGCCCAGTTTTTCGGCCAGCAGCAGGTAGGGAGGAGGAAAGTGGTGCGTGAAGATTTTCTCCTTGCTATCTGGGTAGGCTTTGTAGTACGCGCTGTCGGCCAGCAGCACCACGAATGCGCCGGTGCGCACGTAGTTGTTGCTGTTGTAATATTCCGGCGCGGCATAGCCGCTGATGTTTTTGCCCACCGATTTTGAAGCTAGGTTCCCGAGGTATTTCTGGTAGTTCTTCTGGGCTTTCAGCGATGGCTTGCTGAGGTTGTTGTACACGTGTTTAAGGGCCAGCCGCTGCAATAGTTTCTGCTTGCCGATCATGGCTTTGGCATTGACAAACGGGTTGGTCGTGTTGAAATCGTTGACGGTTTGCACGGAAAGCGGCACTTCGGGCACCCAATCGGCGGAATTTACCGTGTTGTAGGCCCAGCCGCCTTGGGTCATGGCCTCATATTCGTAGGCAAAGTACAGGTTGCCCGGCTTGGGACCCGCGCTGCAATACGTCTTGAAGCGGATGTCGGCGGGCAGTGTTTTTTGCCGCTGCAAACTGTACAGGTGCGCCGTGAGCAGGTAGGCAATGGCCCCGCCTTGGCTGTGCCCGGCAATGATGAAGTCTTTGATGCCGCTTTTGTAGCAGGAGTCGAGTTTGGGCAGGATGTCTTTGGACAGGAATGCCGTGCTGACCATCCAGCCCACGTGAACCGCCGCCTTGGGGTTTTCGGCGAGGCGGTAATTGAATTTTTCGGTATCGCTGATTTGCAACTCGCCGCTGGCCGGAACCATGGCCGCGTAGAAATTTCCCAGCCAACTCACGCTGTTGGCGGTGGTGCCCCGCACGCTGATCACCGCCACGCGGTTGTCGTTGCGCACCCACAAGTCCCAGAGGTTGTCAAGCCCGACCACCGGCGAACGGTAGGCAGGCTTGTAGTTGGTGGGCGGGGGAAGCAGTTCGATGACGTTGCCAGCGCCAAACCGGGATGCCATTTTAAGCATTTCCGTGCATTCGGCCAGTTCAAAGCCCGGTTTTAGTTGCTGCGCCGCGCATGGTTTAACCACCAGGAAAGCCATGGCCAGCCAGCCCAAGTAATGTTTCTTCATGATTCGGTGTGTCCGTAGACGTTAAGTGGAGCCAACATGCGATATGCAGTTGGTTGGAGCCGGTTGCCGAGGGCAGTGCCGGTTGCCGATGGCAATGCCGTTTGCCCACGCAATGTAAGAAAGGAAGCCGAAAAGGCAAATTCCGGGCTTTGCCCAATCGGATTTTGCTGCCCGGCGGTTTGGTGCGGGCAGTGGGTTTGGTGTTTGGGGAGGATACTATTTCCGGGAATGCGGAATTCCCGCAAGGCGGTACACGTTGTGGGCGGTCAGGGGGTGCAGGGTTCCGGCAGCGGGCTTTCAATCAGGCGTTTCACTTTCACGAGCCGGGTCTTGTAATACAGCGAGTCGGTGGTGGCGATGCTGATGCCTTGGCTGCACGAGGCATGGATGAAGCGTGTCTTCTCGCCTTTTTCCGAAATCACGATGCCCACATGGCCCACGTACCGGCTGCGGCGGTTGCGGCCCTTGAAAAAAATCAGGTCGCCCTTCTGCATCTCGCCCATCCGCACCGGTTCGCCCACGGTGGCCTGCGCCGCCGAGGAACGCGGAATGTGGAAGCCGAACTGCGAAAACACGTGCGAGGTGAAGCCCGAACAATCAAAACCGTTGGCGGAGCGGCCCCCGGAACGGTAGCGGATGCCGAGGTAGTGCTTGGCATAACGGATCAGGCTGTCGAGCAGGGGAGGAGGAGCGGTTTGCGGGGTGGGCGGGGTGGGGCGCAGCGAGTCGGAGGGGGGGGGGAGCGGATGTTGGCCTTGGCCAACCGCCGGGGCGGCGGAAGCCGCCGCAAACGTGACACAGCAAAAGGCGGACAGTGCCGCACACAGTAAAAATCTACGCATACATTTTCGGTTTTTTGCGGGTGCGGCTCCCAAAGTCCGGCTGCCCTGAATACGGTCTTTCGTGTTTTCGATAATCTCTTGGTTTTGAATCGTGCGTAAGGTAGGCAATGGTTTCCGTTCGGATTGTGGATTTGGCAAGGCGATTTTATGCACTTTTCGCCTTTTTCTTACGCAGCCAAAAAATGGCTTGGAGTCTGTCGCACAGGCGATTGCGGGCGAAAGAGGCGTTTCAAGCTGAAATCTGGGGAATTTTCAGGTGCGATTTCCGGCAATAACTTGCACGGGCACGTTTTGGGTTGGGGTTGTTTTTCTACAGGTCTGCGCCGCCAAAAACGACTTGGCACGCAATGGTTTCACGCGGCGCGGCCGCCGCCCACGAAGCGTGGTTTGCCAAACATATCCGGCCGCACCTCGGCACTGAGCGAATGCGATTCCAGGAGCCGCGCCGTTTCGCGGGCTAGGTTTTCGTTGGTTTCCACATAGTATTTTCCGCCGGTCGCCAATGCCCGCTGGCAGAACCGGGCAATGTGCCGGTAAAAAAGCAGCGGGTCGTTGTCGGGCACGAAAAGTGCGGTGGCCGGTTCAAAACCGATCACGTTGGGCTGCATGGCGGACTTTTCGGAAACCATGACGTAAGGCGGATTGCTCACGACAAGGTTGAAAACTGCGGGAAAGCCCACCGGGAAACTGCCGGACAGGAAATCCACTTGGACAAAATGCACCGCCACGCCGTGCGCCTCCGCATTGCGCCGGGCCACAGCCAATGCCCCGGCCGACACGTCAACCGCCCAGACCTCCGCCAGCGGAAACTGCTTGGCCAGCGTCACGGCGATGCAGCCGCTGCCCGTGCCAATGTCCAAAATGGCTCCGCCTTCGGGGGCGGGGGGGGCTTCGGTTGCCCACGCCACCAGTTCCTCGGTTTCGGGGCGCGGAATGAGTACGCTGGCATTGACCTCGAATTTGCGGCCGCAAAATTCAGCCTCTCCCAACACATACTGGATCGGTTCGTGGCGTTGCAGCCGGGCCAGCCAGCCAAGCCAGGCGGCTTCGTCTGTCTGTTCCACAAGTTTGCCGGCCAGCACTGCCGCGCGGCCCAGCCCGAATTTGGTTTTTAACAGCAGAAAGGCAATATTTCGCGCTTCGCCGGCATCGCAAACGGATTGCAGGGCCTGGGTGGCCTGATCGAACAAATGACGGGAGGAAGGCATAATCGCTTTGGTTTCCGCGTTTCAAAAGTGAATGCCCGGCAAGTTACGGCGGCTTCCGGAAATAGTATCTTTCCAAAAGCCCAAACCCGCCTTAATCTTTGCGCCTGATCTTTACGCCCGCTACGCCGTTTTGCCTGGCATACCGTCCGCCATTCCCCACCACTTCCTGAAACCATGGAGCCAACCAGCATCGTCCAACAACTCATCCGCAACGAGAACTTGCAAGGCGTGCCCGCCACGCAGTTGCAATGGCTTGCAGAGCATTGCGAACTGCGCGACTTGCAGGCTGGCGACCACCTGTTCCGCAGCGGTGAGCCGATAGACTACCTGCTGGTCATGCTCAAGGGCCACGTGCGGATGTTCATGATGCAGGGCGGCCAGCAGCGCGAGTTCGGACAGATGGAAAAAGACGACATCGGCGGTGTGCTGCCTTACTCACGCATGGCCATTGCCACGGGCGATGCGGTGGCCACCGAACCCGCCACCGTCCTGATGCTGCACCGCGACCGGTTTCCGGAGATGATCCAGACCCAGCACGAACTGACCGAAACGCTGGTGCACCGGATGCTGAACCGGGTGCGCGACTTCACCAAGTTCCAGCAGCAGAACGAGAAAATGATTTCGCTGGGCAAACTTTCGGCTGGCCTTTCGCACGAGCTGAACAACCCGGCGGCGGCGATTGTGCGCGGCGCATCGGCTTTGAAAAAACACCTGTCCAACGTGCCGGAAAAGTTCAAACAGGTGATTTCCATGCGCCTCACTCCGGCCCAAGTGGATCAGGTAAACGACGTGCTGTTTGCCAAGCTGGAAAAAGGTGCGGAAACCGACCTGCCCATGATGCAGAAAACCGCCCGCGAAGACGAACTTGCCGACTGGCTGGAGGCGCACGGAATGAAGGAAGTCTATGAAATGGCCGAAACATTCACCGAATACGGATTCACGACCGGGGATCTGGACTTTGTGCGCACCCAAGTGTCGGGCGAATTTACGGAACCCGTGCTGCGGTGGCTGGAAAACGTGCTGACCACCGAGAAAATGGTGAACGAAATCCAAGAAGCCTCCAACCGGATTGCCACGCTGATTGATGCCGTCAAAAGCTATTCGCACATGGACGGCGGTGGCGACAAACGGCAGGTAACCCTGCGCGACGGAATCCAGAGCACGCTGACCATGCTGCATTTCAAGCTGAAAACCAAGCACATCGCCGTGACGGTGGCCATGCCCGACGACCTGCCGAAAGTGAATGCCAATCCCGGCGAAATGAACCAAGTGTGGACAAACCTGATTGACAATGCCATTGACGCACTCGAAGATGGCGGCCAGTTGCGGATTGAGGCGCGGCACGAACGCGAATTTGTGATTACCGACATCATTGACAATGGCAGCGGCATTCCCGCCGAGAGGCTGGACTTGATTTTCGATCCGTTTTTCACCACCAAGGAAATCGGCAAGGGCACGGGTCTTGGCCTGGATATTGTGCAGCGCATCATCCAGCAGCACAACGGCAAGGTCAGCGTGGAGTCGCAACCCGGACGCACGGTTCTCAGCGTGTGCCTGCCCGTGGAGTGAGTGCGTGTGCCGGAAATGTTGAAAACCTGTGGAGACGTTGCACCACAACGTCTCCACACGCTGCAAACAAAATAGTACCTTTTAAAAACGCCAAACCCGCCTTCGCGCAAAACGCCACTTCAACCCATGAAACAACCCTTCATCATAGCCATAGACGATGATGCGCAGGTGCTGCACGCCCTGACCCGCGACTTGCGCAACGCCTACCGCAAGGATTACAGGATTTTGAGCACCGAATCGGCACGCGAAGCATTGGAGGCCATCAAGGAACTGAAGCAGAAAAATGAAGTGGTGGCCATGTTCGTCTCTGACCAGCGAATGCCCGAAATGCTCGGCGTGGAGTTTCTGGTTGAGGCCAAAAAGATTTTCCCCGAAGCCAAACGCGTGCTGCTCACGGCCTATTCCGATACCGACGCGGCCATCAAGGCCATCAATGAAGTCCGGCTGGATTATTACCTGACCAAGCCTTGGGATCCGCCCGAAGAGAAAATGTTCCCCATCCTGACCGACCTGCTCGAAAGCTGGCGTTTCGGCTTTATCCCCGACTTTGACGGCGTGAAGGTGATCGGCTTCCAGTTCTCGGCCAAATCGCACGAGATCAAGGATTTCCTGTCGGCAAACCTGTTTCCCTACCAGTGGCTGGATGTGGAAACCAACGAGAAAGCCAAGGAACTGCTCGCCCTGAACAGCTTGGGAATGAAGGATGTGCCCGTGGTGTTTTTTGAGGATGGAACGTTCCTGCAACAGCCCGCGCTGGCCCAACTCGCCGAACGCATCGGTTTGCAGCCGCACGCCTCCGCCAATGAACTCTACGACGTGGTGATCATCGGGGCCGGTCCCGCCGGGTTGTCGGCGGCGGTGTACGGCGGCTCGGAAGGGTTGAAAACGCTGCTCATTGACAAACGCGCCCCCGGCGGGCAGGCGGGCACCAGCTCGCGGATTGAAAACTACCTCGGCTTTCCGGCGGGCCTGAGCGGGGCCGAACTCTCGCGGCGCGCCATCACGCAGGCCACGCGTTTCGGCGTGGAATTCCTGTCGCCCACCGAAGTGACCGACATTGAAATCAAGGACAATTACAAGATCCTGACATTGGTCAATGGCAGCACCATCAACACCAAAAGCATTGTGATTGCCACGGGCGTGGACTACCGCAGGCTCGAAACCAAGGGCGTGGCCGATTTCGCCGGGGCGGGCGTGTATTACGGGGCTGCCACCACCGAGGCCAACGCCTGCCGCGACCGTGAGGTGTTTGTGGTGGGTGGCGGCAACTCGGCGGGCCAAGGCGCAATGTACCTGTCGCAGTTTGCCAAAAACGTGTACATCATTGTGCGCCATCCCGATTTGTCGGCCGCCATGTCGCAGTACCTCATAGACCAGATCGGCAACACGCCCAACATACGGCTGCTTCCTTGTACCGAAATCGCGGAGGCCAAAGGCGATGGCCACTTGCAGGAACTGGTTGTCAAGGACATAAACTCCGGCCAGACGCAAGCCCTGCCCGCCGACGCGCTGTTCATCTTTATCGGGGCCAAGCCCTACACCGGTTGGCTGCAACTGAATATGAAAAAGGATGCGCGCGGATTCCTGGAAACCGGACGCAGCCTGGTGCAATACCCGGACTACCGGAAAATCTGGAAAAAAGAACGCGAACCCTACCCGCTGGAAACCTGCGTGCCGGGCATCTTTGCCGCTGGCGACGTGCGTGCCACGGCCATGAATCGCGTGGCCTCTGCCGTGGGCGAAGGAGCCATGGCCATCAGCTTCGTACACAAGTACTTGGCGGAGGTGTGAGGAAAATCAGGGATCGGGGAAAATAGTATGTTTCAAAAACGCCAAACCTGCCTGCCAACCCGCGTTGGTCGCCATGTTTGCTGCCGAAATAAACAAGTGCTTGTAACTGGTGTCAGGCAGGCTTATAAAGAACCGTCATTGCTTCGTTCCTCGCAATGACGGACCGGAATTTTGCGTAACAAGTGCCTGTAATGCAAGCAGTCATGTATTGTTTTGGCTCTCATTTGATTTCGCAAACAATTGAGGTTTAAGTCTAAAACGGAACTTGCTCCTTCACGCCCCACACCTCCCCGATTTTTGTTTTTATCTTTTGCTCGAAGATTTCTATCAGGCGTTTGTTGGCATTGACCAATTGTATTTCTTCTTCTATCGCTTTTACGATGGTTTGTTGTTCTGAAAGTGAAGGAAATGGAATTTGATAAGTGGTTATAAATTCTCTGGGTATTCTTTGAAGTCCGCTTGTTCCTGTCATTCGAGATTTGCCTTCAACTGAAAATTTCAAGGACTTTATATTTAAGTAAAGCCATATAGGTAAAGCTTTTTCATTTGCTCTCAAAACAAAAAACTCACTTGAACCAAAGCCAATTTTATTTTTTAAACCATTTGCAATTCCTGCCTTGCCATTTTCAAAGCAAGGAGTGACTTTTGCAAATAGTACATCATTATCTGAAAAGTAGGTATATCCACTAATTACTTCAGAAAGTACTTTTACTTCTTTGGGAATAAATGATATTTCATTTTCGTTTAAATCGGCCATTGGAACAAATGAAACTTTTGTGTTTTCATCTAAAACTTTTAGCTCCAATTTCTTGGGATTTATTTCACACACTTCCCCCAACTCCACCATTTCCCAATCAGGGTTGATGGTGATGGTAGGCTTGTAGTTGCTTACTATTTGTTTGGCTCCGTCTATTATTTTTTGGTAGCCTTCTATTTCGGCTACTATTTGTTGTTGTATTTCAAGCGGTGGGAGGGGGATTGATATTTCCTTCAAAACTTTTACTGATGCGACATTTTGTATTGCTGCACCTTCTTGATTTCTAAAGTGTCTTTCTTGCACATCTTCCGCCTCAAGTATTTTCTTTAGGTACACGGGAAGAATTCTGCTTTGGTCTAAGGTTAATTTTAAAAGGGCTTGATTAATGATTCCTCTTTTTGCATTCTCAGGAACAATGGCAATTCTACCCATAGTGCCTGAACAACTAATTAATAAATCTGAAGGCTTTACTTCAAAGCCAATCATTTCTTGGAATTTGGTTTCATCAATAAAATACCTTCCAAAATTAAAATTATTATTTATTGCGTGGTATTGTTCATAAACCAAATATCCATTTGGCACAAAAATTTCCTTTTTTAATGACCCACCAAAAGGGCCACGCTTAAATTTGCATACTTCATCAAGTTTAACCAACTCAAATTCTGTCTGTGATGCTTCCTTCTCAAAATATCTATCAGCGTTTAGTACAATATCTTTATTCCCTAAAACAATTTCCTTTTCAACCAATGTTGCCAAACTTGGCAAATCTTCAAAAGCATTATCATTGCTCAAACATTCTTTAAATGCTTCCAAGGTTTGCAAAGCCACAGGTAAATCGTTTTTGTCAATCTCCCTGCGTTGTGCGCCTAAATCAAAACCATCGTTTTCAATTTTCAAGAATAAAATGTGTCGGCTTTTTTTTACCAAGCGTTTGTCCAATATCAATACCGATGTTTTCACCCCGCTGTACGGTTGAAACACCCCTGCCGGCAAACTGATTACGGCTATCAAACTATCCTGCACCAGCATTTTGCGCAATTGCTTGTAGGCGGTTTGGCTGGTGGCCACAATGCCGTTGGGCACTACAATGCCTGCCCGTCCGTTGCTGTTCAGGTGTTCGGCAATGTAATCGGTAAACAATACTTCGGCTTTGTTGGCTTGTACGCCAAATTTCTTGTGTGGCCTGATGCCGCCTTTGGGTGTCATGAATGGCGGGTTTGCCAATATCACATCAAAGGTTTCCTGCCAGCGGTCTTCGCTGCTCAAACTGTCGTATTCGTGGATGAGTGGCGTGGCAAAACCGTGCAAGTACATATTGGCCAAACTCAAGCGCACCATGTCGGGGCTGATGTCGTAACCCACAAAATTGGCGGCGAGTTTTTTCCGGTCGTCCGGCTTCAGTGCAGAACCGGGGCGGCTGGGCGAGGCCGGAGCCGTGTTTTGGTTGAGTATGTGTTTGTAGGCACTCAACAGGAAACCAGCCGTACCGCAAGCAGGGTCAAGCACGGTTTCGTTTTTCTGTGGATTCACACAAGCCGTTACGAAATCAATGATGTGCCGGGGCGTTCTGAACTGCCCGGCATCGCCTTGGCTTCCCATTACACTCAGCAAGTATTCAAAGGCATCGCCCAACTTTTCGCTGTGGCTGTATTCAAACTCGTTGATGTATTTCAGGAAAAGTTTCAGTGTGCTTGGGTCGCGGTAGGGGAGGTAGGCATTTTTGAAGATGTTGCGGAATAGTTCGGGAATATTGGGGTTGGTATTCAGGTTTTCCAATGCCTCGCTGTACAATGCCAGCATATCTTGCCCGCCAAGCGATGGGTCAAACAATTTTCGCCAACCGTATTTGGCATATTCGCCAGTAAAGAATTTTGCTTTGCCATTGAATTTCTCAACCGCTTCCTTATCCATATCGTCCATGAACTTATAGATAAGAGCCAGGGTAATTTGTTCGATTTGGCTTTTCGGGTCGGGTACTTTGCCTACCAACACATCACGGCAATCGTCAATGTTTTTCTTTGTTATGTTGTCCAGCATTGTTTTATTGCGGTGTCACCCCTCCGGGGTTTTGTTTAATCGTTTTGTTTCCGTTCTACAATCGTGTTGCTACAATCATGTCACCTCTATAATCATGTCACCCCTCCGGGGTTTGATTTGATTGTTTTGATTCCGTTCCGTTCTACAATCGCGTTACTACAATCATGTCACCCCTCCGGGGTTTTGTTTCCGTTCTGCAATCGTGTCACGCTACAATCATGTCACCCCTTCGGGGTTCATCGTTTTTAATCCCGAAGGGATGGAATGATTGTAGAAATAACATTCCCCGGCAATTAAACCCCGAAGGGGTGACATTATTCAATCCATTCAAACAAATACTTCTCATTATGTTCAATCTCGAATTTCTTCATGAATTCCACATATTCTTCCCTGAAGCTCTTTGCTTTATGATGTTCCTCTTGATTTGAAATGTAATTGTACACATTTTCAATTTGCGAATGGGAATAAGAAAACGCCCCATAGCCTTCCTGCCAGGCAAACTTTCCCTTTATCAATTTATTCTCATTAATCCACTTGCCCGAATTGTTTTTAATGTCCCTCACCAAATCCGAAATGGACATGGATGGTTTCAGTCCAATAAAAGCGTGTATATGGTCTGGCATTCCATTCACAATGATTGATTTCTGATCTTTGCCTTTAATGATTCCTGCGATGTACTTATGTAAATCATCTTTCCAGACGCGGCTGATTACATTTTCTCTGCCTTTAACGGCAAACACCACCTGAATGTATATTTGTGAATATGTTCCCGCCATACTTTAATTAGACAAAAATTTATTTATTGGAACGTAGGTTTTAATGTAGTAAGGCAATTTGCTTTTCATTTCATCATCCACACGGTTAAAATCCTCTACATTAAAAGTCGGGTTGTGATAGAGTTCGGTAAAATCCTGTTGGTCTATGATTTCCCGTACACTTGGGTCGGTGATGTAAGCGTCAAAGAAATAGCGCAAGCCCTGCAAATCGCTGATATTGGAAACATTATTAGTGCTGATGAATTTTTCAAACTCATCACTCAACAAATCATCTTTGCCTTTTATTTGGTTTCCGAAATAAATGAGTTCCAACAATTCGCGCCAACCGATTTTACGGTCTATTTTCAAAGACTTGCGCAATTTTTCCAAGTCAAAATATTCTTCGGGTTTGTTATCGTATTTCTCTTTGGCCCTTGCGGTGGCTACTTCCACATCGCCAGCTTCCATCAATTGTTTTATTTCGTTATCGGTTTTTACCTTTTCCTCAAACTGCTGGAAAAACATTCGGTCAACTTTCATTCCTGCAAAGTCAACTTGTTGTTCGTGCAAAGAATGGATTCTATCATCTTCCTTGTATTCGTAACCTTCCCGTTTCGGTTTGATGAGGTTGTCGGCTACCGTTGGCATATCATCGCCTTTGTCAAAGTTTACGGGCAGTTTCAATACTTGGTCGTACTGGTATTTTTCTTCAAAGTATTCGCAAGTAGCAAAGAAGTCAAAAAGTTTAAACGCCGTTTTGTCAATGGACTTGGTTTCTTCTTCACCCTCAAAGTTTTTGAATTTGTGTTCAAATGTGTGAATGCGGGTTCCTCGTCCTTTGATCTGAATAAATTCCGTGGGCGAAAAAATTGGCCGCATCAATCCAAGGTTCAAAATATTGGGGCAATCCCAACCTGTGGTCATCATGCCAACGGTTACACAAACCCTGGTTTTGCTTGTTTTATAGGATTCTAAAATTTCATTTTGTTTGGCAAAGTTGCTGAAGCCTAATAATTTGTCATTGCTGAAATCAATGGTCATTTGCTGACTGTTCGGCACATTGGAAGTTACCTGAACCGCAAAGTCGCTTCGATACTTGCCTGGGAAAAACTGGTGCGCATATTCATTGAGCAGTTGAGCCAGTTTTGCAGCGTGGTTTTGCGATACGGCAAAAACCAAACTCTTTCCAAACTCATCGTTAATCGGGTCTTTCAATCCGTTTTCAATGAAGGTCTTGCAAAACACACGGTTGGTTTCCTCGCTGAAAAACTTCCGTTCAAAATGATTTTGCCTGTAATTGACCTCCTCTAAAATATCCTCTTGTTCGCTACTGGCAACCGTTACCATGATGCCATAGCCTTGTTCCGATAAAAGTTTGGTGGTAACATCCGTTCTTGCATCAACCACAATCGGCTGACGCAAATAGCCGTCTTTGGCACCGTCCACAAGCGTATAGCGGTAAGTTGGAACGCCACTCTCACAACCGAACGTTGCGTATGTGTCCAGCAACCTTCTTCGTTCCAATTCCCTCGGGTCGTCAATGTTGTCGGTGTCCAAATATTTCAAATAGTCTTTGGGTGTGGCAGTTAATCCTAACTTGTAACCCAAGAAATATTCAAACAAGGCCCGGCTATTTCCGCCACCTAACAGCCGGTGCGATTCATCAGAAACAATTAAATCAAAGTCGGTCGGTGAAAAAAGCGTTTTGTATTTGTTGTTTACCATCAACGATTGAATGGTCGTGACAACTATGTCCGCCTTACGCCAGTCGTTCTTTTTTTCTTTGTAAACAACCGTTGTAATGTCGTTTTTCAAATAGTTGGTAAAATCCTTTCTTGCTTGTTCTTCCAATTCCAAGCGGTCAACCAAAAATAAAACGCGTCTTGCGTTTCCGGTTCTGTAAAAGAGTTTGATTAAAGCAGCAGCAGTCAGAGTTTTCCCTGTTCCCGTTGCCATTTCCAGCAAAAAACGCTTTTTGCCTGCGCTTACCCATTGCTGAACCGCCTTGATTGCTTCAACCTGGTAATAGCGAAGAAAACGAAGTTTTAAATTGAAGATTAAATCTTTCTTTTTCTGTTTGTCTTGAAATTCGGGTATTTGCTTGTAGTTCGGGAGTTGCGTTAAAACAACATAGTCGTCATGTACTTGTTCGCTGACTACTTTACTTGGGTCAGGATTAAACTGGTAATACTGTTTGATGGATTCCAATGTCGGAAACACTTGGATTTGTTCGGGGTTTCCGTTTTCAATATTCCATAAATAGTGAAGCGTTCCGTTTGAAAGTATGATGAACTTGACTTTTTGAGATTTGGCGTAATTCCTCGCTTGTTCTTTCCCCACAAGCGGGTTCAGACTTTCCTTTTTTGCTTCTAAAACAAGTATCGGGTTTTGGTTTTCGTCAACCAGTAAAAAATCAATGAACCCGCTTTTGGCACTTTCAAAGTCCTCACCCAAATCGTCCATTCTGATGGAGGATTCAAGTTTGATGGTTGCTTTACCTTTGTCCGTGTCAAAGAAGCTCCACCCTGATTCCTCAAGGAGTTTATTGATTTTTATTCTTGCTTTAGCTTCTTTCGCTGCCATCTAATTCAGTTCAATTTTTTGTCGGTTAAGATACTCGAAATTACGTTGTAAAGTCTCGTTACAGCCTTGTGGTGGGTGGAAGAATTGGCTCTTTTGCAGTTTGGATTTGTGTGTCGGCTTGTGTGGATTGCAAATGTGCCAATTGTGGGCCGGCAGAATTTCATTCCATTGGCCATAACTCCTGAATACGCGAAAGTTTTGTCGTAACTTTTTGTGCTTTCAATGGCGCACTTCCCTGCATGATCCCCACCAACTGATAATCAGAGCAGGATAGGGCGCGTTTCCAAACCTTTACTTGCAGTACATTTCCAGCGCGGCTTTGGCTTCGGCGTAGTTCAGTTGGTCGGCGCGGCGCAGGTGGGCGCAGCCTTGGCTCGCGTTCTTGCTCAGTATCTCTTCCAAGCCCAGCGTGTAGTAGCCCTTGGCAAACTGCGGGTTCAGTAGCACACTCTGCCGGAAATCTTCCAACGCGCCTTTTGCGTCTTGAAGCCGCAGCCGGGTGGTGCCCCGGTTGTAGTGGTAGTCGTGGTTTTTGGGGTCGAGCAGTACCGCCCGGCTGAAATCCTGCAAGGCTTCCGGGAATTTCTCCATCCGGAAATACACGAAACCCCGGTTGAAATGCGCATCGGCCGTGTCGGGGGCCAGCCGGATGGCCTGCGTGAAATCCTTGGCGGCTTCCGGCCAGTTTTGGCGGGCGGCGTAACTGCGGCCCCGGTTGTAATACGGCTGGTAGGCGTTGGGGTTCAGGCTCACCGCCCGGTCAAAATCCAGTTGGGCTTCGGCGTAGCGTTTCAGTTCCAGGTAGGCCGCGCCACGGGCGTTCAGGGCTTCGTAACTTTCCGGGTCTTTTTCAACGGCCTTGTTCAGAAAATCCAAAGCCGGCTGGAAATCATTTTTCCGCATCAGTTCGCGGCCTTTATTAAGGAACGCCTCCGATGAATTGGAACAGGCGGCCATTGTCAGCGGAATCAGCAGGCAAACGGCAAACGCGGGCAAACGGAACGGGGAAAGTCGCATGGATGGAAAATAGTGCGCCACGGCGCATGGATGGAAAATAGTACGTTTCAAAAGGGCAAAACCCGGTTCATTCATCGGTTTCCAACAATTCAAGGATTTCGGTCAAACTGCCGAAATCGCGTTGGCCTGGACGGGTTTCGTGCCCGCCTTGCAGCGCGATACCGGCCAGCGGCATTTCCAAAAGCACGGTCAAAATAGTATCTTTTGAAATGCCGAAACCCAGCAGCACCGGATATTGTTCGGCCACCTGTTTCAAATGGTATTTCACCTCGCCGGTCAGTTGCGCCATATCCGATTCGAGCAGGAAATAGTCCACGTGCGGGGCGGTGGCGGCATAACGCGCCTGAAAATCCCGGAACGTGTCGTTTTCCGTCCAAGCAACTTGGCAAATCAGCTTCCAGCCCAGTTTGCGCAATGCAGGCCAGTCGGCGTGGCCGGCTTGCAGCCACGCCACGGCATACGCCATTTCGCCGGGCGGCGGGTTTTCTGCCAGCGCGGCGGTTTCGCCCGCCAATGCCACACCCGCCACCCAGCCGGTAATGGCCCGGAATTGGTCGGGTTCCACGTAGCCGGGCAGCAGCGGGTCAATGGCAAAACCGAGCATATCCACGCCCATGGCGGCGCAGTAGCGGGCATCGCTGAGGTTGTTTACGCTGACCTTGACAAACGTACGGAGCATTATTTCGAAGTGGGAGTGGGGAAGTGGGAGTGTCGAATACGGAATCGGGGGTTTGGTCTTTCCGGGAGATACTGTTTTTTTCAAGTGCCATTCCGGAACAACGGTTTGAACCGGCAAAGCGGAGGGGCAAGCATCATTCCGCAATCCGCATTCGCATCTTCCGCATTCGTAATCTTCCCAATTCCCACTTCCGAAGCTATTTTCACCGCAAGATTACGCAGAACTCACCGGAAAATAACTATTTTTGCCACGTCGGATAAGATTGCACAGTTCTTGGAAAAGATAGAACTTTCACCGCATTGCCGGACGATATTTCCCACCCCTCCAAAATCCAACCCGTTCATGAAACAACAAGTGCGAAGGCGAATCCTGATTGGAATATTCTCAATCGGCTGCCTGTCAGTGTATTGCCAAAACCAGCCGGACTTCCCGCCGCAAACTGTTCCGCTCAACGACCTGTCGCAATTCAAGGCTCAGGACGGCAACTGGCAGGTAGTGGGCGGCGTGATGATGGATCGCAGCGTGGAGGCGCACCACGAGGAAGCCAAAGGCAAGCGGCCCGAAAAGAACCGGAAAATGGCCGTGACCAGCACACCCGGCACGGGAATATTGCTGAACATGAACGACGAGAAGCGCAAAAGCCAGTTGACCACCACCTGGGAGCACGGCGACATTGACCTTGAATTTGAGGTGATGCTGCCCAAAGGCTCCAACTCGGGCGTGTATTTGCAGGGCCGCTACGAAGTGCAGTTGCTCGACAGTTGGGGCGTGAAAAACCCCGCCTACAGCGATATTGGCGGCATTTACCGCAACTGGGAGAAGGAACCCGGCAAGATTTACATGGGCAAGGCCCCGACCAGCAACCCCGCCAAGGCTCCCGGACTCTGGCAGACGATGCGCATTTCGTTTCAGGCCCCGCGTTTCGATGCGAGCGGCAACAAGACCACCAATGCGCGTTTCATCTACGTGGAACTCAACGGCATCCGCATCCACGACAACGCCGAAGTGCCGCTGCCCACCGGCGGCCCCATCGAAAACAATGAGAAGCCCACCGGCCCCATCATGATTCAGGGCGACCACGGCCCGGTGGCTTTCCGCAACATCCGCTACCGTACGTTTGCGCAGGACAAAGTGACGCTCAGCGACCTCAAATATGATTCTTACGAAGGCAAGTTCGCCAAGGCCGATGACGTGGCGGCGGCAAAGCCGGTGTCGAGCGGCAAGGCTTCGGCATTGAACTGGGAGGCTGCCCGCCGCGAAGATGCCTTTGCAGTGCGGCTGAACGGCACAATGCGGGTTCCCGCCGACGGCGCGTACCTGTTTTCGATGAATATGTCGGGCGGCGGCGCACTGTCAATTGACAACAAAAAAATCATCTCGCAAGACGGCAACGTAAACAGTTGGGATGCCAAGACCGGGAAAGCGGATCTGAAAGCCGGAACGCACGATTTTTCGGCGGTTTATTTCAAGGATGTGGCTTGGCAGACACCCGCCCTGGGCCTGTTTGTGGAAGGCGCGAACCTGCGTCGGCAGCCGCTGCACAGCATGGAATCGTTTGCCAACGACGGCAACAATTCGTCGCCGATCCTGATTGAGGTGGGCGGTGCGCCCAAGCTGCTGCGGGCTTTCATTGACTTCAAGGGCGACCGCAGCCAACGCCGCACCCACACCATCGGCGTGGGCGACCCGGCCGGCATCAGCTACGTGTACGACCTGAAAACTGGCGGCGTGGTGTGCGTGTGGCGCGGCGGTTTCGTGGATGCCACACCCATGTGGAACGACCGGGGAGACGGCTCTTTCCGTCCGCTGGGCAGTGTGCAATACATGTTTACCGACCAGCCGCTGGCCGTACTCGGCAGCACCAGCGCGTCTTTCCCGACCGAATACAAGGAAAGTGAATTCCGGGGCAAGGGCTACAAGCTGGATGCCAGCGGCCGCCCGGTGTTCAGGTACACCTACAATGGCATGGACGTGGAAGACCAACTGGTACCCGATGAGGACAGCCGGGTGTTCACGCGCGAGGTGAAAATCAGTTCGGCTCAGAAACCGGCAAACCTGTATTTCAAGCTGGCCGAAGGCAAGGACGTGGTGCTGATGCCCGATGGCTCGTATGCCATAGATGACAAACAGATGTACGTCAAGATGTTGTCTGCCGCCAAGCCTTTCATCCGCGATGGCAATGGCCGCAAGGAACTGGTGGTTCCCGTGGAAAACAATACGGTCAAATATTCGATTGTCTGGTAACATCCGCCCGGTAAAAACGGAACACAGGTCACAAACCCCAACGGTAAACCGAAAACGACAAATGCATTCCAACGCCTTGAAAAATAGTATGAAAAAAACAATCAAAACCTGCCTGCTTTGCTGGGCAGTCGGCCTGAGCCTGCCGCTGTTTGCGCAGGAGCCGCCCAACACGGATGCCGTGATCAGGAAAAACTCAAAGGAGGATGATTTTTACCGCATGGTGACCCTGCCCGTGCCCGAAGGCATTTTGCTGGAAGTGGGCGGCGTGGCAACCCTGCTCGACGGACGCATTGCGCTGGCCACCCGCCGGGGTGATGTGTGGACCGTGGAAAACCCGTACATGGCCAACGGCCAGCAACCCCGGTTCACGCTGTTTGCCAGCGGACTGCACGAGGCACTCGGAGCCGCCTACCGCGACAATGCGCTGTACGTGGCCCAGCGCGGCGAACTGACCAAACTCAGCGATACCAACGGCGACGGCATTGCCGACGACTACGAAACCGTGTATGCATGGCCGCTGTCGGGCCACTACCATGAATATTCGTTCGGCCCCAAATTTGCCCCCGATGGCGGTATGTTCGTGACCGGCAACGTGGCCTTCGGCGATGAGGAATGGTGGCGCGGTGAAAGCCGGGTGCCGTGGCGCGGCTGGACGATGAAAATCTTCCCCGATGGCCGCATGGAGCCGTGGGCCACCGGTATGCGTTCGCCGTGCGGTCTGGGCATTGTGGACGGTGAGTTTTTTTACTCCGACAACCAAGGCGACTGGATGGGATCGGGCGGTATCTTCCACGTCAAGAAAGGCAGCTTTACGGGCCATCCGGCGGGCTTGCGCTGGACAAACCTGCCCAATTCGCCGCTGAAACTGACCACCGAGCAATTGTATGCCAGCGTGGATCCGCGCCAGACCCGCAATGCCGACGGGCGGTACATCAAGCCGGAAAACGCCGATGAGAAAACGCCGAGCCTGCTGTTCAATGCCCAGGAGAAATTCCCGGAAATCCAGACTCCCGCCGTCTGGTTGCCGCACGGCGTGCTGGGCATATCCACCTCCGAGATATTGGTGGATCAGACCAAAGGCGGCTTCGGGCCGTTTGCCGGGCAGTTGTTTGTCGGCGACCAAGGGCAGAGCAAAATCTCGCGCATTTCCTTGGAAAAAGTGAAGGGCGAATATCAGGGCGTGGCCTTCGATTTCCGCTCGGGCTTCCAGTCGGGGGTGCTGCGCATGAACTGGGGCCACGACGGCTCGCTGTTCGTGGGCGAAACCAACCGGGGCTGGGGTTCGGCCGGAACCAAAACTTCCGGTCTGGAACGGCTGGTGTGGACGGGCAAAATGCCGATGGAGATGAAAACCGTCCGTGCCATGCCCGACGGCTTTGAACTGGAATTCACCCGTCCGGTAAACCGCAAACTGGCCGAGGACTTGGATTCGTACACGGGCCGCACGTACCTCTACAAATACCACCCCGTGTACGGCAGCCCGACCGTGAACGAGGAAAAAATGCCCTTCAAAGGCGTGAAAGTATCGGCCGACAACCTGAAAGTTCGCTTGGTAGTGGGCAACCTGCGGCAGCATTACCTGCACGAGATCAACGTGGACGGCATCCGGTCTGAGGAAGGCATGGCGGTGCTGCACCCAACGGCCTATTACACGCTCAACAACATTCCCGACGGCCAGAAACTGTCCGCCGCCGAAACCGTGACCAAACGCCCGGCGCAAAATAGTATCCCTGCAAAAGGCAAAACCCCCGCCAAAGCCACCACTTCGGCCACAGTCAAAACCGCCAATGCCGTTGCCAAAGCCCCGACGTTTGACGAGGTGAAGGGCCTCCTTTCCAAACACACGTGTCTGGCGTGCCACAATGCCGAAAAACGGCAGGTGGGGCCGGCCTACAAAGATGTGGCCAAGCGCAATTACAGCAACGAAAAAATAGTGCAGCTCATCTACAACCCGCAGCCGCAAAACTGGCCCGACTACCCCGCGCCCATGGCCCCGATGCCGCAAGTGCCCAAAGCCGACGCGCTGAAAATAGCCGCCTGGATCAATTCATTGAAATGATTTCTGGGAAATGATTTCCGGTTTGCCGTGAAAGGTCTGTTTCCAACACGGGGAAACAGACCTTTCGCGTTTTCCGCCGCGCCAAACCGTCAGGGCGCACGGTGAATTTAATTCCCCGGATTCGTGTTAAATTTGTGTTTTCAAAACCGTTTCCGACAAGAGGCGGGTTTGGCGTTTCCGGAAGATACTGTTTTGAAAAACCGGAACGCAGGTCAGACACTGTATGTCAGACCGGAACTGCGCATCGGCTTCCGGGAGAACGGGCGGGTTTGGCGTTTTTAAATGGTACTATTTCCAAAACGGAATCATGAGCAAGAAAGGACGCGTTTTGGTGGCCATGAGCGGCGGCATTGACAGTTCGCTGGCGGCCGTGCTGCTGCACGAGCAAGGCTACGAGGTGATCGGCATGACCATGAAAACCTGGGATTACGCGGCGGTGGGCGGCTCCAAGAAGGAGACCGGCTGTTGCAGCCTGGACTCCATCAACGATGCCCGCGAGGTGGCCGTGCAACTCGGTTTCCCGCATTACATCCTCGACATCCGCCATGAGTTTGGCGACTTTGTGATTGACAACTTTACCAGCGAATACCTGGCCGGCCGTACGCCCAACCCGTGCGTGCTCTGCAACACGCATATTAAATGGGACGCGCTGCTGCGCCGGGCCGACAAGCTGGACTGCGAGTTCATCGCCACCGGGCACTACGCCAACCTGCGTCACGAAAATGGCCGCTACGTGATTTCCAAGGGTCTGGACGAGAACAAGGACCAGTCGTACGCGCTGTGGGGCGTGTCGCAGCAAAGCCTGAGCCGCACCGTTTTTCCGCTCGGACATTTGCACAAGCCCGAAATCAGGCAAATGGCTACCGAACGGGGCTTTTTCGGCTTGGTCAACAAACCCGAATCGTACGAAATCTGCTTCGTGCCCGACAACGACTACCGGGGTTTCCTGAAACGCCGCGTGGACGGCCTGGCTGAAAAGGTGGCGGGTGGCCAGTTTGTGCTCGAAGACGGAACGGTGGTGGGCAGGCACGAAGGCTACCCGTTCTACACCATCGGGCAGCGCAAGGGCTTGGGCATTGCGCTGGGCTATCCGGCTTTCGTGACCGCCATCCGGCCCGAAACCAACCAGGTGGTGCTGGGCCGCTACGACGAACTGAACCGCGACGGGATGTGGGTGAGCCGCCTGAATATGCTCAAATACGGCGATTTGATTGGTAAACCCACCGAAACACTGACCAAAGTGCGCTACAAGGATCCGGGTACACCCGCCACCATCGAGCAAACCGCCGACGGACGGATGCAGGTGGTTTTCCACACGGCCGTCAATGCCATTGCCCCCGGCCAAGCCGCCGTATTCTACGAAGGTAACGACGTGGTGGGCGGCGGCTGGATCACCAAAAGTTTCAAGGTTGGTGTCGAAATGGAAGCACAACGTGTGGCTACAAAGTGATTTTGTCCGGTTTTTCTTTGAAGTTGATTATTTGGATTATCATTAAGCGCAAACAAGAAACATATGCTCAAACGAGGACTGCCGCCTTTTCATCCGGGTGAGATATTGCGCGAAGATTTCATCAGGGAACGGAATATGACCGTTACCGAGGTTGCCAAAGGACTTGGCATGGCACGCGCCAATCTGTCGGCGGTGGTCAATGAACGGGCGGGCATCAGTCCCGAACTGGCGGTCAAGTTGTCCGAAGCTTTTGGCAATGCGCCGCAATTCTGGATCAACCTGCAAAAAAACTATGAACTCTGGTATGCCGAGCAAAAAGTCAACCGGTCGGCTATCCGGCATTTCAGGCTTGGCAACGAAGACTTGCAATCCGCATGAAGGCAATGGCCTTTGCAAGCGGCGGGTTTGGGCTTTTTGAAAGATACTATTTTCGGATGCACGGATTTCTGCCATGAAAGACTATTACCGGATTCTGCAAATCGTGCCGGAAGCGGAGGAGGCGGAGGTCAAGAAAGCCTACCGGCGGCTGGCCACTCAATACCATCCCGACCACAACCCCGCCCCCGATTCCAACGCCGTTTTTCAGGAAATCAACGAAGCCTACCAGATAATCGGCGATGCGCGGCAGCGACAGGTGTATGATTTGCTGCGGCAGTATCCCGAAGAGTTGGCGGCCTACACCGCGCCGCCTGTGCGCCGCCCGCCCGCCGCGTACCGGCGGCATTTGGCGCATCTGGATTTGCGCCCGTATGTGAGGTCGGCACGCATTGTCTCGCGCATATCGCTGGTTTTCTGTGTGTTGCTGGTTGTTGATTTTTTCCTGCCGCGCCGCGTGGTCACCGAGCCGGTGGTGCAGTTCAGGATTTTCAACCGTTCCCAGCGGCTCGAAGTGACCACGCCCAACCGCGTGCTCACCATCCCCACCGAGGGGGCGGCCATTGACATTGGTTTGGAGAAATACAATCCGCTGGAGATTTACCTGACTCCCGTACTGTCTTCCTTGGTTGCCGTGCGGTTGCAGGGTGTGGAGGCTCCGGCAGACAACAACATCTACCGGCATCTGGTGTTTTTTCCGGTGCTGCTGCTGGTTCTGTCCGCTTTGGGCGTGTGGGGCCGTGGTTCCGACGAGATGACGGTCAATTTTGGCGTTGCCGCCGCCATCATCCTGCTCATCACCGTTTTCCTGATGTTT
>JAYWIH010000085.1:0-3603 GCA_043789005.1 Sphingobacteriales bacterium | reverse complement strand
CGGGCCGTTGTTGGAGGCGTTGAGTTGCTGGGTCTGGATGCCCGGCTCCGCAACCACCCGCCGCAACGCCTCAAGGCGCGAGGGGGATGATAGCACTTGGCAGAGCAGGCGGATGTCGGAATCGGCAAGCATGGCGAAGTCGTTTGCGGTTGTGGTTTGCGTTTGCGAAGTCATGCGGGGTTCAGGAGTGATTCAAGGTGCTGGCGGGCGTGGTTCTCCTCAAAACTGCCCAGGTAGTTTTCAGTGGTACTGAAAGATGTGTGCCCGAGACTGTCCTGGATGAATTTTCCCGGCACCCCCGCCCGCATGAGCGTGGTGGCGAAGCTGTGGCGGGCGGCGATTGCCGTCAGGTGCCGGGTGTTTTCAATGCCGAGTTTCACGGCGATCTTGCGTATCCAGTTGGTGGTGGCCTTGTTGAACTGTGCGACAACCGCGTCCCGCCTTCCGGCCCCCATGTCTTGATCCAGGTACGGAAACAGCAATCCGCCGCCCTGCCCGACCGGTGTCATGTAGCGGCGCACGATTTCCCGGCTGCGGTCGGTCAGGTAGCAAGTGATCCGGCGGCGGCTGCTGCGGGCGGTTTTCTGGCGGAAGACGGTAATCGTCTGCGCCGTCCAGTCAACGTCGGCGTGGCGGAGCGAAAGGATGTCCTTCAGGTTCAGCCCGTTGAGCAGGTAGCTCAGCATCCAGAAGTCGTGGCTGCGCCGCTCAAAGCCATCGTATTCCACGCGGTAGGCCAGCAGCCGCGCCACATCCGCGCCGGAGACGGCCTTTTTGGGGTTTTTGGCGGTGGGGATCAGGTAGCCGCGCTTGCCGAACGGGTAGCCGTCGCGGTCGGCAACGCCCTTGGCGATGCCCAGGTTCCAGATGGCCCGCAACTGGCGCGTGTAGATGGCGACGGTCGTGATGGACTTGCCGTTGGTGAGCATCCACCGTTCGTAGGCGGACAGGAACGCCACGCTGACCGCCTGGAACGTCAGTGTTGATGCACGGGGATGGCTTTCGCGGAAGAACCGGGCGAAGGAGGCGGCCGCATCGGCGTAGCTTGCGGCGTTGCCCGTGCGGTCGTGCCGTTTTTCGGCGGCGACGGTGTGGGCGAATGCGGCCAGCACGTCGTTGCCGAACCCGGACTGCCGCTTGGCGGGCAGCCCGCGCCCGAAATAAAGCCGGAAGGCCGCCATTGAAAAGGGTTCGCCCTCCGATTCAAAATGGCGCACGATTTGCAGGGCCATCGCAAGGGGAGACCCCTCGCCGTGCAGGTAGCGGTAGGTTTCCGGCAAATCACGGTATTTGGCGATGGCCTTGCTGCGCCGCGCGTCGGTGTCCCTGTATATGTGGTGGGTTTGCAGCGCGTCCCATTCCTCGGGTGAGCAGCTTACCGCCTTGGGCAGTGATACCAGTTGCGGCTTGCGTTGGTGGGTGAGCCGGATTTTGACGCGGCACCGGCCCCCGGCATCGGGGCGGTGCGTCTCCAGCACGTAAGTTAGGGTGACCGACTTTTCCATCTGTTAGTACATTGTTAGTACATTGGTATTTCGGAAAGCCTGTTTTTTCGCGTAACTTACTCATTTTCAGTGTGGACGCGTAGGGAGTCGAACCCCAAACCTCCTGATCCGTAGTCAGGTGCTCTATCCAATTGAGCTACGTGTCCGTTGGGTTTCGTATGCGTGATGGTCTGCAAAAATAGCCATAATCCGTTGAAGTGCAAAAAATTTTCCGCAAAGTTTTCTTTAGTGCCGGAAATAGTATCTTTTTGCGGGCAAAAACCCCATGCCTCCACCCACCGACGAAACTTTCATGCGATTGGCCTTGGACTTGGCGGGCCACGCCTTTGACGAGGGTGAGATACCCGTGGGGGCAGTGGTTGTTGCCGGTGGCTTGGTCATCGGCAAGGGCTACAACCAAACCGAAAAGCTGCACGACGTGACGGCCCACGCCGAAATGCTGGCCATCACGGCGGCGATGCACCAACTGAACGCCAAATACCTGACCCACTGCACGTTATATGTCACACTGGAGCCTTGCGTCATGTGTGCCGGTGCTTTGTACTGGGCACAAGTGGGGCGGCTGGTGTATGGCGCAACCGACGAAAAGCGCGGCTACGCCCGGCACGGCGGCGCACTGCTGCACCCCCGAACCCAAGTGCTTGCGGGTGTGCTGGCCCCGGAGTGCGGGGCGTTGATGAAGGCATTTTTCCGGCAGTTGCGAAACTAATTATTTCAAACCGTGTTTCCTTACCAGTCATTGTCCGGAAAAATAGTATGTTTCAAAACTGCCAAACCCGGCCGGCAATCATTTTTTGTCCATCACTTAAACCACTCTTCTTATGGCATTCGAATTAGCCCCCCTTCCCTACGCCGCTGATGCGCTGGAACCTTTCATCGACAAGCAGACCATGGAAATACACCACGGCAAGCACCACCAAGCCTACGTGACCAACCTGAACAATGCCGTGAATGGCACTGAACTGGCCGGTCACAGCATTGATGACCTGCTCAAAAACATTGGCAAGGCTCCCGTGGCGGTGCGCAACAACGGCGGCGGCCACTGGAACCACACCTTTTTCTGGAACATTCTCAAGAAAAACGAGGGCGGCAAGCCAACCGGTGCGCTGGCGCAGGCAATTGACGGTAAATTCGGCTCGTACGATGCCTTCAAGGAGGAATTTGCCAAGGCGGCAACCACCCGCTTCGGTTCGGGCTGGGCCTGGCTCATGGTCGGCGCGGATGGCGAACTGGCGGTGGCTTCCACGCCCAACCAAGACAACCCGCTCATGGATGTGGCCGACAAGCAAGGCACGCCGGTGCTTGGCTTGGACGTGTGGGAACACGCCTATTACCTCAAATACCAGAACAAGAGGCCAGATTACATCGCCGCCTTTTGGAACGTGGTCAACTGGGAAATGGCAAACCAGCATTACGAAGCCGCCAAGAAATAAGGATATGCGTAGTGATTCCGCACACAAAAAAAACCGCCCCATACCGGCGGTTTTTTTTGTGTGCGGCGGCCGCCCGATAATTTTCCCGGCATCATTTCCAAAACAGTATCTTTGGCAAATCGAAAACCCAGCTTTCAATGGAAGAAAATGCGAAGAACGAAGAGTCCGAAGATACCGGCGAACTGCCCGCCTTCCTGAACACGTGGCGCAAAATGTACGTCTTTGTGCTGCTGCAGTTGCTGGTGCTAATGGTGCTGCTGTATTGGTTCACCAAGCATTTTGAATGATTCGGCTGCCGGATTGCAAATTCCGGACAAACCAACCTGTGGGGTTTCAAAAACCTCACAGGTGTATCATTGGCGGGTTTGGCCTTTTTGAAAGATACTATTTTTCCCGCTGACCGGGCAGCCGCAAGGGCGGCCCGCGCACTTTTCCGCGTACTACCAACCAATATAAATGACTCAGTTAGATTGGATTGTGCTTGTTGCCACGCTGGCGTTTATTGTCCTGTACGGAATGTGGAAAGGGCGGCGCAACCGCGACATTCAGGAATATTTGCTTGCCAACCGCTCCATGCCTTGGTACACCGTGTGCCTGTCCATCATGGCCACGCAGGCCAGCGCGATTACTTTTTTGTCGGCTCCCGGACAAGCCTACGGCGACGG
>JAYWIH010000084.1:0-53237 GCA_043789005.1 Sphingobacteriales bacterium | reverse complement strand
AAATGCGGCCCGCTGGCACCTACGCCCCGACCGCATCGGCATAATGGGCTTTTCGGCGGGCGGACACTTGGCCGCCACCGTTTCAACGCACTACCACCGGACCAAAAACGCTGATTCCGCAGCCAGCAAGCCGGATTTTGCCGTGCTGGTCTATCCGGTCATCACCACCGGCCCCGAGGCGCACCATGGCTCCATCGGCAACCTGCTGGGCGGCTACGCGTCCGACAGCCTGCGGCTTGATTTCAGCAATGAACGGCAGGTGACCCAGCGCACCCCGCCCACGCTGCTGCTGCACCCCACGCCCGATGCCACGGTTTCCGTTGAAAACAGCCTGCTGTACTATTCGGCTCTCCGGAAAGCGGGGGTATCCGCCGAAATGCACCTGTATACTGATGGCGGCCACGGTTTCGGCATGAACCCGCCCGAGCCGCCCGCCGCCGCCTACGGACATTGGCGGCAACATTTGCTCGGTTGGCTGGCAAGCCGTGGCTTGCGGAAACGGTAAACCACTCCCTTGCTCCTAACAAGGGATTTTGTCTCGCCTGCCCCCAAGTGTTTTCACTGAAAGCCACCAAGGAAAATGGCAAACGCCGGAAAATAGTATGGTTGCAAAAGCCCAAACCCGCCCGCTTGCCTCATGGTTTGGGCCATGCCATGCGCAGCACGTAGGCCGGTGACTCGGCCGGTCGGGCGGGCATCCGGATTACAACCTTACCCGCCTTGGTTCGCCAGCGGAGGCTGCCCGGTTGCCCCAACAGCGTAATTCGGGTGCGGACGGGCAGGTCGAGGCCGGGGATAGCGACTTCGCGGCGCACGGGGCGGGCAAGCAATGTGGCGTAGAGCGTGTCCGTTTTCCGGGTGAACCGTACCGGAATGCTGTCGGTGGCAACGGCTTCGGCCCGGCTGTGGGGGCGCGTGCCGTAGATGGCCTCGCCGTTGGTTTCCAGCCACTGGCCCAGCCGGTTGAGCCGGTCGAGTTGGATGGCCGGGATGGTTCCGTCGGCCTTGGGACCAATGTTGAGCAGCAGGTTGCCGTTCTTGCTCACCACATCCACCAGCAGGTGAACCAGCGCCTTGGCCGACAGCACGTGCGTGGAATCCTCGCGCTGGTTGTAGCCGAACGAATAGCCCAAGCCCCGGCAGGTTTCCCATTTGTAATCGGTAATCTCGTTCAGCGTGCTGTATTCGGGCGTTTTGTACTCGCCATCATACACGCCCCACTTCGCCCACCGGTCATTAACCACGCCGTTGGGCGTTTGGTTGTAATACGCGGCCAGCATGGCGGGCAGGTTGCCTTTGGGCGGGTAGCCGATGTCATTCCAGAGGATGTCGGGCTGGTAGCGCGCCAGCAATTCGCGGTAGTGCGCATCCACGTACGTGCCGTAAGCCGAATCCTGCGGGATGGACGGGTACAACTCGTTGAGGTGCGTCACGGGCTTGGGGTTGAATGTCCAGTCCAGCCCGCCCGAATAGTACAGCCCCATCGTCAATCCCCTTTTCCGCACGGCACTTGTCAGTTCGCCCACAATGTCGCGGCTTACGGCGGCTTGGTTTTTCGCGAAATTAGGGTTGGGCACTCCACTCGGCCACAGCGTGAAACCGTCGTGGTGCTTAGTGGTTAGTACCACGTATTTGGCTCCCGACTTGGCGAACAGTTGCGCCCACTGGTCGGGTTGCCACTGCCGGATGGCGTTGTTGAACACGGGTACAAAATCGTAATAGCCGAAACCGGCCCCGTAGGTTTTCTGGTGGTGCGCCCACGTGGGCGCATCCTTGAACTTCAGCGTGTTCAGGTACCACTCGGCGTAGGCGTTGTTCTTGAACCACACTTCCCAAGGCACCGAACCCGGCTCACCCACGGGCGATGCCCAAGCCGGCACCGAATACAGCCCCCAGTGGATGAAAATCCCGAATTTGGCATCGGCAAACCAGTCGGGCAGCGGATGCTTTTTAACGGATTCAAACGTGGGGGCGTAGGTGGCGGGCGGCTGGCCCAATACCAGGCGGCTAAGTAATGCGAGCCACACAAAACATCCGGCAAATACTTTCATGGGGGTTTGGGCTTTTTTGGAAGATACTATTTTGGAACGGCGCAAACCGGTGAGGTTTTCAAAACCTCACCGGTTTTTCAGGCAGGTTTGGGCTTTTTGAAACATACTATTTTTCCTTGTCATTCCTCCTTCTTTGGAATGACAAAAGGGGTTTGGCCTTTTTGAAAGATACTATTTTTTCACGCGAAATTTCAAAACACCAAAGACCGGTGCCGCACCGAAAATGCCGCACCGGTCTTCCGCGCAACTCCGGTTCATTTCACTCCCACCAGCGTCACTACGGCCTGCGCCGGTATGGTCACGCTGTCGCCGGTTTTCACGGTGGCCATCTCCTTGCAGTTTTCCGAGGGCGAGGTGCGGAACACCTTGTATTGCGCCGAGGCCCCGTCGCCCTTGACGCGGATGGCTTTCTCAGCATTGCCCACATTGGTGATGACAATTGCGGGCAGCCCGTCTTTGATGAATGCCAGCGGCAGCAAATCGGCATCGGCGGTGGCGGCTTCCACGCGCACCGCGCCGGGCCGCACGTAGCGGTAATACTGCTTGGAAACGTAATAACGTTTGCTTTTGCCGCCCTTGCTGTCCATCAGCGAATATTCGTCCAAGTTGCCCGTACTCAGGCTCCAAAACACCCAAGCCGACGCATTGCCAAACCGCAGGGACGTGTACATGGCCTTGGCCAGCGCAATCGCACCTTCATTGGTATTCTTGTAGCCCGATGTCTCGGTCATCCACAGGGGCAGGTTGTAGGGCTTGCCCCAGCTTGCCATCGTTTGCCAGGTCGCCGCATCGGTCGAGGCCGGGGCTATGCCGTCGAGGGCGTAGCCGTGCGTGGCCACAATGCCAACATAAGACCGCGCTTCGGCATCTTCGAGTGTGGGCAGGGTCATGCCTTTCACTCCGTCGAGCCAGCCCACATCCTCGGGCAGAAACAGTTTGGTGGCGATGCCTTCTTTCTTGAAGCGCCTGCCCACGGCTTTGATCACATCGCGCAGGGCTTCGCCGTCATACAGGCACGACTGGTAAGATTGCGAGAAACGCGGCTCGTTCTGAACGCTCAGTCCGTACAAGTCCACGCCGATTTCGCGCTTGAAAATGCGGCAGTAGGCCACGCAGAGTTCGGCAAATTCGGCGTAGTTCTCCACTTTGAGCTGGTTGCTGGCCGTGGTGGGGTTCTTGTTGTAGGCCGGAGCCGAGTTGTTGGGCGTGCCGTTGTCAATGCGGTTGTTCCATTTCATCCACGGAGCCGGACTCCAGACCGAGACAATGAACATTTCAACACCCGCCGCCCGCAGCGCCTTCAGGTGCGGCACTCTGGCCATGAACGGCGCGTGGTGGCCCGGCACCGGTTTGTCCAGATTGTAGGCGGCCAGGTCGGTCACGTCGGGGTCGGCATTGTCGTTGGTTATCTCAAACGAGGTGGGCAGTTCATCGCGGATGATGGTGCAGCCCAGGTCGGTGACCAAATCGCTGACGAACCGGGGGCTGGTGAACGGCCCGCCGGACCAATACACATCCTGCGCGCCAAAGCCGCCGAAACCAGCCATGGTCTGGTACGTTTTAGCGGCATCCAGCGTCACCTCCACCGGCGTGGGGCTGGCGGGTGCGGGGGTTGGGGTGGTGCCGCTCTTTTTGCAGGCAACCAAGCTGCAGGCCGTTGCGGCAAGCAGCGATAGTATCATTCGAGTAGTCATTCAGCAAAATACGTCATTCGGCACGTACGCCGCCAGCCAAAACCATCCAGACCCACCCAGCCGCAAACCTTTGATACGGGATATTGCATACAGAATCGGATTGGCGTGGATTCCATACGCGGTTTCCAACATAACGGGCGTGGCAAACCATGTCCTGAATGGAAATCTCAGGATTTTCCGTTCCAAACAAAAAGGCGGGTTTGCCCTCTCTAAAAGATACTATTTTGTGATTCAGCTAAAGTGGGCCGACTTAAACCGGCTACGGCAACCATTGACTTAGAAGCGGACAGGCGGGTTTGGCCTTTCTGAAACATACTATTTTCTCACCAGAAAACACAACTTCCGGGGAAATTCCATACTTTCGGGAGTTGGCTCGCCACACGCAAAAAACACACCTTAAATCCTTCCCTAACACACCGTCCATGTCATCCGCCAAAATCATTTTCTCCGGTTTGTGCCTTGCCTGCCTCACCGGCCTATTCTTGTTCATGTCCGCCTCCCGCCCGCAACGGATCCTTAATTTGCCGGTGGCGAAAACAAATGCCCAGCGCGTGGCCGACATCCAAGTGCCCGAAGGCTACACCGTTGAAGTGGCCGCCAGCCCCGACTTGGTGGACTACCCCATGTTCTCGATGGTGGACGAAACCGGGCGGATGTTCGTATTCGAGTCAATCGGGCACGTGTACAAGAAAACCCAAGATGCGCTTGACAACCCGCAATTCCGCATCAACCTGCTGGAAGACAAGAACGGCGATGGCGTGTACGACAAAAGCACCATTTTTGCCGATAAGGTTGGCTTTCCGCAGGGCGGTGTATTTTATAAGGGAAGCCTTTACGCAACTTCCGCCCCCGACCTGCTCAAACTCACCGATACCGACAACGACGGCGTGGCCGACAAGCGCGAAGTGCTGCTGACCGGCTGGGCACTCAATGTGAACGCCAACAGCCTCATCGGGCCGTTTCTGGGGCCTGACGGCTGGCTCTACCTGACCAGTGCCATCAACGGGTTTGATGTGACCACCAAAGAGGGCAAGCGGCTCAAGGGCGGAACCTCGCGCATCTGGCGCGTGCGCACGGACGGCTCGGGCTTGGAATGGATTTCGGCGGGCGGCATGAACAACCCCGTCGAACTCACATTCACCGAAGCCTCCGAACCCATCGGCACCGAAACCTACTTCACCGACCCGCAGGCCGGCCAACGCGACGCGCTGGTGTACTGGACCGAAGGCGGCGTGTATCCCAAGCCCAACAACAACATTGCCCGCGACAGCCTGGTGCGCACCGGCGAACTGATGCCGGTGGTTTCCAAGTATTCGCGCGTGGCCCCGTCGGGCATTGGCCGCTACCGGGGCACGGCCCTGGGAGCCGGTTTCAAGGACAACCTGTTCAGTGCGCAGTTCAATACGCACCGGGTGCTGCGCCACAAACTGTTTCGCGACGGGGCTTCGTTCCGCACCGAAGATCAGGTTTTTTTCTCTTCCAAGGATGAGGACTTCCACCCGACCGACGTGTTGGAAGATGCCGACGGCAGCCTGCTGGTGGTGGAAACGGGCGGCTGGTTCATTGAAGGCTGCCCGCTGTCGCAGGTGTCCAAGCCCGACTTGCAGGGAGCCATCTACCGGGTGCGCCGCAAGGCAGCCGCCAAACTGGCCGACCCGTACGGCAACCAGATACAGTGGGCCTCGCTCACGCCAGCCAAAGCCGCAGCTTATTTGGCCGATCCGCGCCCTACCGTGCGCGACCGGGCGGTGCGGCGGCTGATAGATCAAAAGGAAGCATCCGTGCCAGTCTTGGCCAATGTGCTGCGCCAGTCGCCCTCCGTGGATGCCCGCACAAAAGCCGTGTTCACATTGTACCAAATCGGCACCGCCCCGGCCTTGGCCTCCGTTCGCCTCGGCTTGGCCGATGCCAGCGTGCAGGTGCGGGTAGCGGCTGCTCGGTCGGCGGGGCTGGCGCGCGATGCCCAAGCCCTGAGCCAACTCAAAGCCTTGGCTGCCAAAGGCGACCCGGCCGTGCGGCGGCAGGCGGCCACCGCCTTGGGGCAACTCGGCGACAAACAGGCGGTGGGCGCACTGCTGGCCTCCGCCGCCAACACCCAAGACCGCTTTGTGCGGCACGCCATGATTTATTCACTCATTACCCTCAACCAGCCGCAGCCGGTGGCGGCGGCTCTGGCCCACGCGTCGCCGCTGGTGCGCGAGGCCGCGCTGGTTGCCTTAGACCAAATGGCGGCTTCCACGTTGCAAGCCAGCCAAACCACGGCTTTCCTGAGAAGTCCGAACAAAAACCTGCAACGCACGGCCCTGTGGGTGGCCTCGCACCACCCGGACTGGGCAAGTGAGATGACCGCCTTCCTGCGGACCCGTTTTGCGGGCAAACCCCTGACCGCCGACGAGGAGCAACTGTTTGGCGATATGCTGGTGGCGTTCAGCGAAAATGCCGGTATGCAGCAGTTCATGGCCGACCAACTGCGCGAAGCCCCAAAGGCACGGAAACTGTTTTTGCTGGGAACCATGGCCCGCTATCCGGCCGAAAAGCTACCGGCAGCCTGGACCGAAGGCATAGGGCAGCAATTGGTATCGGCCCAAGATGCGCAAGTGCAGGCCAAAGCTTTGGAACTGGTCGGCTTGCGGAGCCTGACCACGCTGACCAGCCAACTGCGCCAAGTGGCCGACGATGGCAAAAATCCGGCCTCGCTGCGCATGGGTGCGCTGGGAGCCTTGCTCAAAACCCAGCCCGCCTTTACCGAACCGAACTTCGCCTACCTGTACGGACAGCTATCCGACGGGGCCGATGCCCCGCTGCGCCAACAAGCGGCCACCGTGCTGGCCCAAGGCAAACTGACCGATGCCCAACTACTGAAACTGGCACACGATTACCTGCCCAAAGCCGATGCCTTTATCCTGCCGCGCATTGTGCCGGTGTTCAAAGGCAGCAGTTCTGCGCAGATTGGCACGGCGCTGGCCGCCACCCTCACCAACTCGCCGAGCCTGGACGGATTTTCGGAGGAAAGCCTGAAAGCCGTCTTTGCCGGGTATCCCGCCGAAACCAAGCCCGCCGTAGACAACCTGATGGCAAAATTGCAACAAGTGCAAGCCGACCGCCTGCAACGCCTGCGCGAAATGGAAAGCATGATTGCCAGCGGCGACCTTGAACGCGGACGGACGATTTTCCACGGCAAGGCCATCTGCTCCACGTGCCACAAGGTGGGTGCCGAGGGCGGCATTCTCGGCCCCGACCTGACTTCCATCCAGCGCGACCGTTCGGCGCACGACTTGCTTGAGGCCATCGTGTACCCGAGCGTGAGTTTTGTGCGCGAATACGAAACCTACCGCATCAAGACCAAAACCGGCGAACACACCGGCATAATCCAGCAGCAGACCGCAACGGCAATTGTGCTGGGTACGTCGCAGGCAACATCGGTGCGCATACCGAGAGCCGATATTGTTTCAATGGAATTGCAGAAAACTTCGATGATGCCGCAAGGGCTGGATCAATTGCTGACCAAACAGGAAATGGCCGACCTGATGGCTTTCCTGCTCGGCCAAGACCAAGACCCCGAAACCGACCAAGCCATCCTGCGCTGAGTTGGGAACAAGGGGGTTTGGCCTTTTGGAAAGATACTGTTTTGGACTTACGCCAAAACGCCCGGAAATTGGGTTTGCGGGTAACCTCTGCCAGAGTTCAAAACTCTGGCAGAGGTTTGGCGTAAGTCCTGACTATTATATCCCCCTCTTTCGGAGGGGGTTGGGGGGAGGCTGCCGGGTTTGGCACTTTCAAAAGATACTCTTTCATTTCACCGGAAAAGGGCTTTCCACGGCAAGCCCAGCAACTTTTTCATGGAACGCAGGAAATTCATCACAAACAGTTTTTTGGCCGGAGCCGCGGGTTCCCTTGGTTTATCCGGCATGAGAATGGCGGGTCCAGCCAATCCGCCATTCAAAACCAAGTTCTCGCCCGAATTCGGCATTTTCAAGGGTTTGTCGCCCGCCGACCCGGTGGATGAGGTCAAGTGGGGGTACGACCAAGGTTTCCGCGCGTGGGAAAGCACGGGCCTCAAGTACCGCCCTGTGGCCGAGCAGGAACGCATCAGCCAAGCGGTGCAGAAACTGGGCATGGAATTCGGGCAGTTCGTGGGCACGATGACTTTCGATGACATCACCTTTGCCGGGCGCGATGCCGCCCAGCGCGAAAAAGTGTTGGCCGACGTACGGGCCTCGGTTGAGATTGCCAAACGCATGAACACCAAATTCGTCCACAATGTGCTGGGCGTGTCTGACACGCGCCTGCCGTGGGATTTCCAGACGGCCAACGCCATTGACCTGCTCAAGCGCATCGCCGACATCTACGATCCGCACGGCTTGGTTATGGTCATGGAATCCATGAACCACCGCGTAAACCACCCCAATATGTTCCTGCACACCATACCGCAGGCCTACGCGCTGGCCAAGGCCGTGGGCAGGCCCAGCGTAAAGGTGCTGTTTGATTTCTACCATGTGCAGGTGCAGGAAGGCCACCTGCTGGCCACTTTGGACTATGCCTGGGATGAAATCGGCTACATCCAGGTTGGCGACACGCCGGGCCGCAACGAACCGACATCGGGCGAGATCAACTACCCGAACGTGCTCCAGCACCTGTACAACAAAGGCTACCGGGGCTTTGTGGGCATGGAACACGGCCAGAGCAAACCGGGAAAAGAGGGCGCAACGGCCGCCCTGAAAGCCTACCGCGCCATTGATGTGCGCGGATGATGCGGACAAGGGCCGGGTTTGGCCTTTTTGAAAGATACTGTTTTACCTCACCCCCGGCCCCTCTCCTGCTGAGAAGGGAGCAAAAAAGGGAGCCTCTGCCCCCCTCTCAGCAGGAGAGGGGCCGGGGGTGAGGTCTTTCAGCCGCACGGCGGGCTTTGGCCTTTTTGAAACATACTATTTTGCGGTCACACAATCCTTCATCAAAGCCGCCTCCATGAAACCACCGGATTCATCCATTCCCCGCCGAGATGCTTTGCGGCGGCTGGCCTTGCTCACCGGGGCGGCACTGTCGCTGCCGGTGCAGGCCGCCTTGCGCGGGCAAACCCTGAACGGCAACCCTTTCCGTTTCTCCGCCGAACAGCAAACACTCATCGGCGAATTGGCCGAAGTAATCATGCCCGCCACCAATACGCCCGGAGCCAAGGCCGCCGGGGTGGGCGGCTTCATCGAACACGTGATCGGGCATTGCAGCGATTTGAAACAACAGGAAACATTCCGGAAAGGCCTGCAGCAGACCGACGCGCTGAGCCAAACTTTGTTCGGGAAAGATTTCCTGCAACTCGACAACCCGCAACGCATCAATGTAATGGCACAACTGGCCAAAGGCGAAAAGCCGTTTTTCACGAGCCTGCGCGAACTGACCATCGTGGGCTATTTCACTTCGGAAACCGGAGCCACGCAAGCCTTGGACTACGTGGCCGTTCCCGGACGGTTCCAAGGCGACCTTCCCCTGAAACCCGGCCAGCGGGCATGGGCCACCTGAATGCAATTCTGAATGATTGAATGTTTGAATGGAAGAAACGTTTTTTCCATTCATTCACTCTTTCATCCATTCATTCTGCCATTCGATCATTCTCTCCTCCCACCATTCAAAATCGGAACAATGAACCTAAATACCAAGGCACAGCCCGGCATGACTTACGATGCCATCGTGATTGGCTCGGGCGTGAGTGGCGGCTGGGCGGCCAAGGAACTGACCGAAAAAGGCTTGCGCGTGCTGATGCTGGAACGTGGCCGACCTTTGGAACACATAACCGGCTACGAGGAGGCGATGAAAACCCCTTGGGACGCAAACGAAACCGCCCGGCTGGGCGGCCTGTCCCGGAAATACCCCCAAACCAGGCAGGACACCTCGCTTACCGACAGCCCGGCAAGCTACTGGATGGCCGATGCCGGAAAATCATACCGGCAGGACAAGCCTTTCCGCTGGATGCGGCCCGACATTGTGGGCGGCAAATCCATCATGTGGGGGCGGCAGAGTTACCGCTTGGGCGACCTTGACTTTGAGGCCAACGCCAAGGATGGCATTGGCGTGGATTGGCCCATCCGCTACAAGGACATTGCGCCGTGGTACAGCTACGTGGAGAAATTCGCGGGCATTTCGGGCGAGAAACTGGGCCTGCCCCAACTGCCCGACGGCGACTTCCTGCCGCCCATGGAAATGTATTTCGTTGAGAAGGAAGTGCGGAAGCGGATTGAGAAAAACTTTCCGGGACGCATAATGACCGTGGGCCGGTCGGCCAACCTGTCGCAGGCGCAGGCCGTACACCATGACAATGGCCGGGCATCGTGCCAGTACCGCGACCGGTGCGGCCATGGCTGCCCGTATGGGGCGTATTTCAGCACGCAATCGTGTACGCTGCCGCCCGCCGTGCGCACGGGCCGCCTCACGCTGCGGCCCCACTCAATTGTGTCCGAAGTGCTTTACGATGCCCAAAAGCAACGCGCGTCGGGGGTGCGGGTGGTGGATGCGGTGACCCTTGAAAACCGCGAGTATTTTGCCGGTGTCATCTTCGTGTGCGCCAGCGCCATGGCTTCCACGGCTTTGCTGCTCAACTCCGTATCCAGTAGGTTTCCCCAAGGCATGGGCAACGATTCGGAACAGTTGGGGCACAACCTGATGGACCACCATTTCCACATCGGGGCCTCGGGCCGGTGGGAAGGCGGGGAAGACCGGTATTATTACGGGCGGCGTGCCAACGGCATTTACATTCCCCGCTACCGCAACATCGGCACCGACAAGCGCGATTATTTGCGCGGTTTCGGCTACCAAGGCGGTGGCAGCAGGCAGGATTGGCAACGCCGCGTGGCCGAACTGTCTTTCGGGGCTTCGCTGAAAGAAGAACTGACCGCGCCGGGCCAGTGGGACATGGGTCTGGTGGCCTTTGGCGAGCAACTGCCCGAATACAAGAACCGCCTGTACTTGGACAAAACCCAGCCGGATAAATGGGGAATGCCCACCGTTGTGTTTGATGCCGAATTTGGCGAGAACGAAAAGAAAATGCGCGTGGATATGCTTAACGATGCCAAGGAAATGCTTGAATCAGCCGGGCTGGTGGGCGTACACGGCTACGACAACGGCTCCGTTTCGGGCGGGGCAATCCACGAAATGGGAACCGCCCGCATGGGCCGCGACCCCAAAACGTCGGTACTGAATGGCTTTAACCAAATCCACGCCGTGAAAAACGTGTTTGTCACCGACGGAGCCTGCATGACTTCCTCGGCCTGCCAGAATCCTTCGCTCACCTACATGGCCCTGACCGCCCGCGCCGCCGACTTTGCCGTGCGCGAACGCAAAGCCCGCCGCTTGTAAAGTCCCGGCCTTGGCAAAAACCCCTCATTCATGGACTCCTCCTCTCCCTCCAGCTTGTCGCGCCGCACGTTTGCCAAAACCTTGGGTATGGCGGCCTGCGTGTCCGTACCTGCATGGGCGGCTCCGGCACACCGGTTGCGGCGCATCGGCTTCATTGCCGGCATTGTGAGCAAGGAAATGAAGCACGATTGGCGGGCCACGTTGCAAAGGGCGGCCGGATACGGCTTCAGCGAGATTGAAACGGGCAGGCATTTTGGCGACTCGACTCCCGGATTCGTGGACTATTGCCGGCAGATCGGCCTCAAAACCATCGGCGGGGGCGTTCCATTATCGGCGGACAATGAAAAACTGAAACCCCAACTTGACCAACTCAATGGCTTGGGTGCAACCTACGCGGCGGTGTACTGGCCGTGGCTGGTGGGCGGGCCTTTCAGCCTGTCCGACTGCCAGCGCAGTGCCGACCTACTCAACAGTATGGGCGAAACCTGCCGCCAGCATGGCCTTACCTTATGCTGGCACAACCACGACAAGGAATTTATTCCAATGGAAACCGGCTTGCCCTTCGACTACCTGATGGCGCACACCGACCCGCAGTTGGTGAAATGTGAAATGGATGTGTACTGGGTGGCCAAGGGCGGGGCCAACCCGGTGGCGGTGCTGCAAAAACATACGGGGCGTTATGCCATCCTGCACGTCAAAGACATGGCCGCCGGAACCGCAAAAGCCATCGAATGCCCCGGCAGCGGCATCCTCGGTTTCCCGGCCATCCTTGCCGAAGCGCACCGGCAGGGTATCGGGCATTTCATGGTGGAACAGGACAATACTACCGACGGGCTTGCCTGCCTGCAAGCAAGTGGCCGCTATCTGCGCCAATTGCGGTTTTGAACGCCGAGGAAAAATAGTATGTTTTAAAAACACCAAACCCGCTTCTCGGATTTCCCGGTGGCATTTCCTTTTGAATTTGCAGGTTAAATTTGCAGGAATTTTCACGCAAAACCACAAGCCATGCAGTTTGCAGACATCAAGAACGACGTTGCATTTCGCAAGATTTTCGGCAATGAGAACCGGAAAGAGAGCCTTGTCTCGTTTCTCAATGCCATCCTTGAATTTGACGGGGAGCGGAAAATCGTTTCCGTCACCATCCTTAACCCCTACCAGCTTCCCAGACTCAAGGGTGGCAAAGTCACGATTGTGGATGTGAAAGCCACTGACCAAACGGGCAGGACTTACATTGTGGAGATGCAAGTGGCTGAACTGGATGGTTTTGGCAAGCGGGTATTGTACTATTTCGCCAAATCGTACAGAGACCAGATTAAGCGGGGTGATTTTTACCGCCAGCTCAAGCCGGTCATTTTCATCGGTATTTTGGATTTCGTGTACACGCAGAACCCGAATTTCCTCAGCCGTAGCCAAGTAAAGGATGTGGAAACCAACGAAAGGACTTTGCACGACGTGGAATTCACGTTCATTGAACTGCCCAAATTCAACAAGGAATCCAAAGAGTTGCGGAACCTGACGGAAAAGTGGGTTTATTTCATCAAAAATGCCGAAAATCTTAACCTGATTCCTGAAAACACTGACGATGAGGGCTTAAAATCGGCTTATCAGGAGGCAAACAAACAGACTTGGACAACCGAGGAACTGGCAGCCTACGATTATGTATATATGCGTGAGGAAGACGAAAGGGCAAGAATGGACAGTGCCGAGAGAAAGGGTGCGGACAACAGCAGAACGGAGATTGCAAAAAACCTGAAAAGCGAAGGCCTCCCGGATGCCATCATAGCTAAGGCAACGGGGCTTTCGCTGGAGCAGATAGCATTGCTGTAAGGATACAGGCGGCGGCCGCGCGGATTGGGTTGCCGAACCGTTTTGCCCGAACACATCCAAAGTCTTTCCTTCGGAAAATACCGGGTTTCATTTTACAAATTCTTTTTCCCCGGCACGAATGGGAATGTCCAAGTGGTTTTGCGTGGGCGGCAGCGGGCACGAATAATTGCTATTATAGGCGCAGAACGGATTGTAGGCGAAGTTGAAATCAAGGGTTATCTTGGTTTTGCCTTCTTCCCATTCCAGATCGAGGTAGCGGCCGCCGCCGTAGGTTTCAAAGCCGTTGGTCTTGTCGGTGAATGCTAGGAAAAGCTGCTGCTCTTTGGCCTGTTCATTGGATTTGAGCAGCAACAGCCGGTTGCGTTTGCCACCCAACTGGAAATCGGCGTAGGCATACCGCACAAAAAACTCGCTGGTGCCGTCGGTGCGGCCCACTTTCAGGCGCGTGGTGTCTTTGATGGGCCGGATGTTGGCAAGAATGCGCAACGACTGGTCGGGCGGGTAATAACTCAGCGTGTCAAATTTGGTGCGGTTTTCAATCGGCGAATCGGGGGCATCCTTGAAAAACCCGTTCTTTTCCGCCCTGAATTTCACCAGTTCCTCGTTGTAGGTGTCCCGCTTGCCGGTGAATACGAAAGTATAGGCCAGCACCGCAACAACGATGGCAATGACCCCGAAAAAATACACTTTTCCTGCATTCATTGGCTGCTGCCGCTAATTTTTGGTGTTTTCCCTTTCACAGAATTCCCTCATCCGCAAAGCTAAAGTAATGCTTCTCCGCCACAATCACATGATCCAGCACCGGAATTTCAAGCCAGCGGCCCGCTTCCCGTAGTTTGGCGGTCAGTTCCTTGTCGGCTTGGCTGGGCTTGAGGTTGCCCGATGGATGGTTGTGAACCAAGATTACCGAAGAGGCCAAGTGTTCCAAGGCCGCCTTGAAAATCATCTTGGGGTCGGCCACCGTGCCAGCCACGCCACCCGTGCTGATTTGCACTTTTTTAATGACCACGTTGGCCCGGTTAAGCAGCACGATCCAGAATTCCTCGTGCGGCAAATCGAGCAGGTGCGGGTGCATGAGGTCGAATATGTCTTTGGATGCGGTGATGGATTGCTTGGCGGGCAGTTCGCTGGCTTTCCTGCGCCTGCCCAGTTCCAAGGCGGCCACAATGGTTATGGCTTTGGCCTCACCGATGCCCTTGAATTTTTTCAAGTCATTGACGGTCAGTTTTGCTAGGCTGTTCAGGTTGTTGTCCACACTGGACAGGATTTGCTTGGCCACATCCACGGCACTGAGCGAAACCGTGCCCGATCCGAGCAGAATCCCAATCAGTTCGGCATCCGACAGGGCGGCTTTGCCTTTGAGCAGCAGCTTTTCGCGCGGGCGGTCTTCCTCGGCCCAGCTCAGGATGTTGGTTGGCGACTTGTAGGTGAGCATTTCGGTTGGAATTGTATTTTTCCTTTATCCGAAAAACACGGCTTTGGTAACCGTATCCCGAAAGCCTTTCCCGACCAGCATGGTCAAGGGGGTTTGCGCTTTTTTGGAGATACTATTCTCAATTGCTTTTGGGGTTCGGTTGCTTTTGAGGCAGCGGGATGCTAATGCCCCAAACAAAAAAGCCTTGTGCGTGGGGCACAAGGCGTATGGTTTTTCGGAAGGCACACTGTCCGTCAGGCGGCGGCGGCTACCGCGCCGATGCGGTTCACGAACCGGGCCAATTTGGACTTCTTGTTGGCGGCGTTGTTGCGGTGGATGATGTTCTTGCGGGCCAGCTTATCGAGCATCCCGGAAACTTTCTTGAACAATTCCTGCGCTTCGGCCTTGTCTTGCGAGGCACGGAGCTTTTTCACGAACGTGCGGGTCGTTTTTTCTTGGAAACGGTTTCTCAGGCGCTTGGCTTCGTTGGAACGGATTCTCTTGATTGCTGACTTATGATTTGCCATCGGATTTTGTAAAAGTGTCTTGCTTTTTAATTATTTAGCTTTGAAAATGACTGCAAATATAGGGTTTCCGGGTTCTGTTCGCAAAATTATTTCAGAAAAAATCGAATGGCCCGTGCGTCGGACATCCGGAAAACAGTATGTTTAAGAAATACCAAACCCAGCCAGGTGTGTCAGGCTTGCAAAATAGTATCTCCGGAAAAGGCCAAACCCGGCCCGGTTCAAGCCGGTTCACGTACCCATGTACCGTCTGCCGCCAAACGGGTTTGCAGGCATTCGCCAATGCCGTTATGTTTATGTTTTCTTTCGGCACACCGGCATGGCAATCAGGAATTTAGGCGTTTTTCTCTGTATGTTTTTCGCGCACCACGCCGTTTTTGGCTGGGGTTTTTACGCGCACAAGCACATCAACCGCATGGCGGTGTTCGGCTTGCCGCCCGAAATGCTGGGCTTCTACAAGAACCACATCGTTTTCATCACCGAAAACGCCGTGAACCCTGACCGGCGGCGTTATGCGGTGGCGGGCGAGGCCGTGCGGCACTACATTGACTTGGAAGCCTACGGCGACAGCGCGGCCTACAAGCTGCCCCGCAACTGGAACGATGCCGTGGCCATGTACACCGAAGACACGCTGAACACTTACGGCGTGGTTCCGTGGTGGATCATGCGCGTGAAATTCCAACTCACCGAAGCATTCATGCAACGCGATGCGCGACGCATTCTGGTGCTTTCCGCCGATTTGGGTCATTACATCGCCGATGGCAACGTGCCGCTGCACACCACCGCCAACTACAACGGCCAGTACACCAACCAACACGGCATCCATGGCCTGTGGGAAGCCCGCCTGCCCGAACTCTACGCCAAGGATTATGATTTTTGGCTGGGGCAGGCGCAATACTTGGAGCATCCGCAACAGAAAGTGTGGCAGGCGTTGCAGCAGGCCCATGCCGCCGTGGATTCGGTGCTGGGCTTTGAACGCGAACTGTCGGCACGCTTCCCTGCCGACAAGAAATACGGCTACGAACAGCGCGGGGCCGCCACGCCACGCGTGTACTCGCGCGAGTTTGCCACGGCCTACCACCGGATGCTCAACGGGCAGGTGGAACGCCAAATGCGCCATACCATCCAGATTGTGCGCGATTTCTGGCTCACGTGCTGGGTGGATGCCGGGCAGCCTGACTTATCGCAACTGATTGACTTCCAGTTTACCGCCGTTGAAAAGGATTCCATGGCGCGTGAGGAAAACGCTTGGCAAAACGGCTTTCTGCGGGTGCGTCCGCACGATACGGGACAGATTTTACAGAGAAGAGCCATGCCGACAGAGAAATTATTCTCAAAAAACCTGTTTTCCAAAATAGTATCTTTCAAAAAGGCCAAACCCGCCCGTTGGCGCAGGCGGCGCGGCCACGCCGGATGGCTGGCAAATGTATGACCCAGAGCCGGTTATGAAATGGTTTCGTTAACTTTGGGCGTGAAACCGGTTTGCCCCCACCTCAGCCATGAAAATCCTTTCCGCCGCCCAAATCCGCGCCGTTGATGCCCACACCATCGCCCATGAGCCGATTGCCTCGCTTGACTTGATGGAACGCGCCGCCCAAGCCTTTACCGACTGGTTTGCAGCACGTTACGGCAACTCCCAATCCGTAAAAGTGATCTGCGGATTGGGCAACAATGGCGGCGACGGGCTGGCAATAGCGCGGATGCTTTACTGGATGCGCTACCCGGTTCAGGTATCGGTAGTGCGCCATGCCGATAAAACCTCCGCTGATTTTGCCGCCAATTTCAACCGGCTGCCCGAAGAAATAACCGTCCGTGAAATCCGCCAATCAGTTGACATCGGGGCTTTCGCGGAAACGGATGTGGTTATTGACGCGCTTTTCGGCTCCGGCCTCAGCCGCCCGGCCGACGGGTTGTCTGCCGAAATGATCGGCTCGGTCAATGCCTCCCGCGCCGTGGTGGTGGCCGTGGATATGCCGTCGGGTTTGTTCATTGACCGGCCGCAACCCGGCAAAAATATTGTCCGCGCCACGCACACGGTTTCGTTCCAATTGCCCAAACTGGCTTTTTTGCTGCCCCAAAACGCCGGTTTTGTGGGCGATTGGCATCTGGTGAACATCGGCTTGCACCAAACCGCCATTGAAAAAGCAGTGACCGACTATGAATACACGGACGAAACACTGGCAAGAACCTACCTGGGGAAACGAGAAAAATACGCGCATAAGGGCAATTACGGGCACACACTGCTGGTGGCTGGCAGCCACGGCAAAATCGGGGCGGCGGTACTGGCGGCGCGGGCCTGCCTGCGGGCGGGCACGGGTCTGCTTACCGTACACGTGCCGCAATGCGGCTACGCCATCATGCAGGCCGCCGTGCCGGAAGCCATGACGCTGACCGACAAAACGGAAAACCACGTGAGCGAAGTGGCTGACACAGAACGGTATGCAGCCATTGGCATTGGCCCCGGATTGGGCACGCACGAGGCAACGGCGCAGGCACTGTACGGCTTGCTGCAACGCACCCGCCGCCCGATGGTGCTGGATGCGGATGCTCTCAACATTCTGGCGCAGCACCCGGATTGGCTGGCCTTGCTGCCGCCCGGAAGCATCCTGACCCCGCACCCGAAGGAATTTGAACGGCTGGCGGGCAAAGCCGCCGATGATTGCCACCGGCTGGATTTGGCGCGGCGGCTGGCCGCCAAACACCGGGTCGTGGTTGTTTTGAAAGGGGCACACACGGCGGTGGTTTTGCCTTCGGGCAGGATACTGTTTAACTCCACCGGTAATCCGGGCATGGCCACGGGCGGCACCGGCGATGTGCTGACGGGCATTGTCACGGCCTTGCTGGCGCAGGGCTACCCACCCGAACAGGCGGCGGTGCTGGGCGTGTACCTGCACGGCGCGGCGGGCGATGGCGCGGCACAAAGCAAAGGCCAACACGCGCTGATTGCCTCGGATGTGGTTGATTTCCTGCCCGGAGCGTTCATGGCATTGCGGTAGCACACGCTTCAGCTTGCGTGAAAAACCGCAGGTTTGGGCTTTTTGAAACATACTATTTGGCCCCACCCCGGCCCTCCCCGAAGGAGAGGGAGTGAAAAGTCCCCTCTTTCGGAGGGGATTTAGGGGAGGCCTCAGGTTTGGGCTTTTTGAAAGATACTATTTCACCCCTGTTTCCTCGGCCTCACCAACGCCACCAAGCCAATGGCCATCCATATCGCGTTCTCAGCCGCCGCCGGGAGTGCCCCGTGGTAGAGCGTGAGCACAATCAGGCAGCCGCTGCCGATGATGTTGAGCCAGCGGTAGCGCGGCGAATGGGCGGGCAGCAGCCCCTGCATATTCAGAAAATAAGCGGTGATGACCAAGCCCGAACCGAGCCAGCCCACAACTTCCACAAGGATTTCCATCGGGAAAAGATTTAAATTCAATCAGTAATTCGGGATTAGTCGCGATTTTATTGAAATTTATTGTCCTGACAACCAAACACTTGCCAAAATATTTCGGCAAAATCGCCTTTTTTTTCCAACTCCGTGCAACCTTTTGGCAACTTCGCGGGTCATGGCTTTTGAACAGCCGGATAGTTCACGGATGGCAGTCAGGAAAAAGGCGGGTTTGGGCTTTTTAAAAGATACTATTTTCCCGACACCCCTTTATTCCCGCAAACCATGCACTGCCAATCATGGACTTTTGGCCTCACCACCTTACTCCTCAACTCCTGAATGCCCATCAGTGACGACGAACTGATAGAAGGCTGTTTGCGCGGCGACCGCGTGCAGCAACGGCGGCTCTACGAACATTTTTCGCGGAAAATGTTTGTGGTCTGCCTGCGCTATGCCAAAGGCAGGCTCGAAGCTGAAGATGTGTTGCAAGAGGCATTTATCCGCGTCTTTGACAACATCAAGGGTTTCCGGCGCGAATGCCCGCTCGAAGGCTGGATCAAACGCATTGTCATCAACACGGCCCTGAACCAGAACCGGAACAAACTGTACCTTTTTCCGGCCTTGGACGTGGAACACATAGACCGGCACATGAACGAGGACGTTACGCTGTCGGATTTCAATTTCCGCGAACTGCTCGCCATGATCCAGCAACTGCCGCCGCGCTACCAAATCATTTTCAACCTGTATGCCATTGAGGGTTACCAGCACAGTGAAATCGCGGAGATGCTGAACATCACCGAAAACACATCAAAATCGCAGTATGCACGGGCACGCGCCTTGTTGCGCCAATTAATAGAAGACAATCAACAAATAAACCATGAAAACACCCGGTAAACGCACTTTTGAAGAGCAGTGGCGCGATGCGTTTGAAAACGCCGAACTCCCGCCCGATGCCTCGGTCTGGAACCAAGTGGAAACCCACTTGGCCGATGCCGAAGCGAACAAATACAAACGCCAGCTCCACACGTTTAAAATGCGCATGGCCGCCGCCGTGGCCTTGCTGGTATTGGCTCTGGGAGCCGGAACAGGCTGGTATTTTGCGAACCATCAACCCGAAACGCTGGCATCCGCACCGCCAAACGCAGCCAGCGGCGATGCCGCCCAACCGATCCGTTCGCCGGAAAATGCTGTCGCAAGAAACAACGCCCCGGAAAAACCGGAAAACAACGACCAACCGGAAACGCGGGAAAGCAAGCAGGGCCACCAGCCGGAAAACCCACTGGCGGCAAGTTCCGAAACCGAAAGCACGAAAACCAAAGGCAATGCGCCGCCGGAAAATCCGTTACCGGAGCCAATGCGCAACCGGCAGCCTCGCGCCGTTTCCGGTAATGACGATGAAAATCCGCTGGCCACCGCCGACGCGCCTTCGGGTGAATTGCCAGCCGGAAAACTTTCCCGCAGGAAATCCCGCGCGAGAAACCTTTCCGTAGAAAAACCAGCGTTGGCACACGCCGCAAAACGGGAACCGCAGGGCAAAACCGCAGGGCAAAATGGCGGTTTTCAAAATAGTATGCCTGGAAATGCCCAAACCCCGCCCGCCGTGGCTGCCAACCCAACGCCGGAAACCGCCAACGAAACAACCGCCGACAAAACAATAGCCGCAAGCAACCCTACGGAATACAACCGAAACGGCAACGGCGACTTCCTAACCGCCAGGACGGATCATGTTTTTGCCGCACTCACGCCCCTGACCATCCAGACCGAACAATACACACTGACTGTCAAGGACATACGTTGGCATTTGATGGAAACCATGTGGAACCAGATAGCCGCCGAAGACGAGGCGGCCCGCCAGAAAAAGTCGAAGAAACAGCCGCATTCGCGCTGGCAGATGGGTTTTGGCTTTGCCTCAAGCCGCTTCAACCCGAACTTCCGTACCGATAATTCACCGGCAAATTACGCCCCATCATCAAGCGGCAACACCTTTAATTCGCGCACGGCCGTCAGTCCGGCAGCCACCGACTTGTCGCGCATTACGCGGCCGGGCGTGGCTTACACCACCGATGTGCAGGTGGGCTTTTCGCTGTCCGAACGGTTTTCGCTGCAAGGCGGCGTGCAATACCGCTACGACAACTCGCAACTCGAAGTGTCGCAGTACTTGGCCGATGTGTCGGGAAACCGCCTGCAGCCCGTATTCTACGATGTGCTCAACAACAGTGCCGCCAACGCCGATGCCTTGGTGATGGAGAAAAGTCCGCCCGCGCCGCTTCAGGCAAATTCGGCATACGTGGCCACCTACAATACCGCCCAAGCCCAAGTGGTGGACAACACGTACCAGTACGTGGGTTTCCCGATGCGGCTCGTGTACAAGGTATTGAACCGGAAAGTGCGGGCCAGCGTCGGGGCGGGAATGTCGGCGGATGTGTTTGTGAAGAACCGCATCGGCGGCGGGGCCAACAACGTGGAAACCATTGAAATTACGCCCTCGTCCAACTCGGCCTACCGGAACCTGGGTTTCAGCGGTTTGCTGAGCCTGAAAGTGGATTACAGCCTGGGCAGCGGGAGCCGGTACAGCGTTTTCATCGAACCGGCCTACCGCAAGGCACTCACTTCGTTCACGGCATCGTCGTCGCTGGAAAGCTTTCCGAGTTGGTGGGGCATCGGCACGGGCTTCCAATACCGGTTTTGAACACGGTTCCGGCCTCAAAAAATAGTATGTTTTAAAGCCGCCAAACCCAGTTTATGCAGACAGAACAAACATAAACAAGGCCAGAATGCCGCGCCGCAGACGTTGCAATGCAACGTCTCTACAAAATTCCGCATTCCCAATTCCAAACTCCACATTTGAAAAATAGTATCCTTTCAAAAGTCCAAACCCACTTTTTGGTTATGAAACGCATCCAACTCACCGCCGTTTTTGCCGCCTTCCTGTGCTGCGCGGCATCCTGCAACCGCAACCAAGTTGCCCCTGCCGACAGCAATACGCCCGCCGTGCGCCCCTTGAGTGCGCGCGAGACGCAAACGCTGCAAAGCACCAACAATTTCGCCTTCAACGCCTTTGCCAAAATCAGTGCCGCCGAGCCGGAAAAGAACATTTTCATCTCGCCACTCAGCATTTCAATGGCGGTGGCCATGGCCTACAACGGGGCCGACGGCACCACCAAACAGGGCATTGCCAAGGCACTGGATTTCCAAAACAGCAGCGATGAAGACATCAACGCGTCTTTCAAAAGCCTGGGCGAAATGCTCACCGGCATTGACAAGACGGTGAAGTTCACGCCTGCCAACTCAATCTGGTACCGCAACGGGCTTGCGCCGCAAGCGTCTTTTGCCGAAACCAGCCGGAAATATTTCAACGCCGAAATAACAGGGTTGGATTTTGGCAATGCCGAGGCCGCCAAAAGTGCCATGAACGGCTGGGTGAAGGACAAAACCAATGGCAAGATTCCGCAGATCATCAGCCAAGTGCGCGCATCGGATGTGATGTTTTTGGTCAATGCGATTCATTTCAAAGGCACTTGGACGCACCAGTTTGACAAGAACCTGACGCAAAATGCGGATTTCATGGCGGCTGGCGGCAACGTGTCTGTGCCGTTCATGCAGCTAAAAGGCGCATCTTACCGCACCTACGCCGATGCCGACCGGCAATTAGTGGAACTGCCCTACGGCAACAAGCAATTCGGCATGGTAGTGGTGATGCCCGCCGAAAACAGCACCATGAACCAGTTGGTATCTCGGTTGAGCATTGCCAACCTGAACGGCTGGCTCGCCAAAGCCGACTCGACCAAGATGGGCTTGTATATGCCCAAATTCACGTTCAGCTACGAAAAGTCGCTGAACGAAACCCTGGCCGGCTTGGGCATGGCCGAAGCCTTCACCGACCGCGCCGATTTCAGCCGTTTGCTGCAAGGTTTCAAGGCGGGCGACCTGGCGATAACCGAAGTGAAACACAAGGCATTTGTGGAAGTGAACGAGGAGGGAACCGAAGCCGCCGCCGCCACATCGGTGGGCATCGGCACAACTTCAATGCCCACCGAAATTCGCCTCGACCGGCCGTTCGTGTTCCTGATCCGCGAGAAAAACTCCGGCGCGATTCTGTTCATCGGCAAGTTGGTGAACCCGAAAGCGGTGCAGTAACCGGAAGCCATTTCAACTCTGCCAGAGTTCAAAACTCTGGCAGAGTTCCATGTCAATATTCCCGCTCCTCGCCCTGAAAATAGTATCTTTTGAAAACCCCAAACCCCCCATTTCCATGAAACGCATTTACCCATTTTTTCCCGCATTGTTTTCACTGATTGTCCTGTTGGGCATGAGCGGCTGCCAGGACACGTGCGAACAGACGTTCACGTACACTTTTTACGAGCCGGTGACCATCAGCAAAAAGGATTTTTACGCTTCGGCGCGGGTGCTTGCCCCGCAAACGGTGAGCAAGCCCGGAAAAATCTACATCAAGGACAAATACCTGTTCATTAACGAATTGAACAAGGGAATCCACGTTTTCGACAACCGCAATCCAAGTGCGCCGCGTGCCATTTCGTTCATCAACATTCCGGGCAATGTGGACTTGGCCGTCAAGGGAAACATTCTCTATGCCGACAGCAAGATGGACTTGCTGGCCATTGACATCAGCAATCCCGAAGAAGTGAAAGTGGTCAAGTGGATTGCCAACACATTTCCCAGCACCCAGTATTATCCGGGCCAGTTCAGGTCGGGCGTATTTTCGCTCGATACCAGCCGGATAATACTGGAATGGACCAAGAAAGAAGAGAAAAAGGTGAGCGGCTGCGATAATTTCCAGTCGGGATGGTTTCTAATGGGCGGCGACGTTTGGTTTGCGCAAGACAGCCGCGCCTTTGCCAATTCCGCATCCAGTGCGCCAGCCTCGTTTTCAAGCGGCTCGGGCAAGGGCGGCTCCATGGCGCGTTTCGCGGTGGTCAAAAACCTGCTCTATACCGTGGATCAGTCCACGCTCCATTTATATGACGTAACAAAGGCCGAAAACCCGGTTGCCGGCCGGCAACTGGGCATTGGCAGCGGCGTGGAAACCATTTTCCCGTATGGCCAGCATTTGTTTTTCGGCACCACCACCGGAATGCTGATTTACAACATCAGCAACCCCGAAAATCCGGTTTTCACCAGTTCCACCACCCATTTTGTGGGCTGCGATCCGGTGGCCGTGGAAGGCGACTACGCCTACATCACCGTGAAGGGCGGCACCAGTTGCCGGTCGTCGTGGCCGAGCCAACTGGAAGTGGTGGATATCAGCACGATAGCCAAACCGGTGACCATCAAAACCTACCCGATGGAAGACCCGAACGGCTTGGGTGTGGATGGCAAGTCGCTGTTTGTGTGCGATGGCAAGGCGGGTTTGAAAATCTATGACCTCACCGACCGCACGGCGTTGGACAAAAACATGATCGGCGCGAAAAACATCCACAGCTACGACGTGATTCCGTTCAACAATATTGCCATCGTGATCGGCAACGACGGCCTGTACCAGTATGACTACACCGACCCGAAAAACCTGAAGCTGCTGAGTGTGATCAATGTGGCGGCTGATTGAAACAATTAAATGTTTCCATTGTGTCAAAATTCTGTTCTTTTTGCTCCAGAACAGAATTTTGACACAGATATTCAGTTATTTCTTCTCTCCCACAGTCCACAAGAGAACCATGAAAACCAGTGCTTTGATTCTGTTTGTTTTGATTGTGTCAGCGGGCTGCAAAAAGGAAGAACCGGCCAAAGGATGTTACAAAGAGAATCCGCTTACCGAACTGGCTTGGCTGGCAAAGTTGACCGATACCTCACAACGTTGTCCGCCAACCATTTACGAGTCTAAATACAAAAACCAAGCGGTATTCCTAGTTGATTTCAATTATACGGGAAAAGGTTCACAATGCGACGCTTTCGGGGTGAACGTGCATGACTGCCAAGGCGAGAAAATTGATGTTTTGGGTGGCGATGAATTATACGGGCTTTTGCAAAGTACGGACACGAAAATCATCTTCAAGCCGAATTAGAATCTTTGGAAGCGGTTTTGAATAAGAAATCCGTACTATTTCGGCTACATTCGCGGTGCAAAATAGTATCTTTCAAAAACACCAAACCTCCCGATGATCAAACTCAAGGATATTTCGACCACGCCGCCACACGGGGCTGAAAAGGAAACCACCAAAGTGAAAACCGCCGAACTGGTGGAGAAAATACACGAACGGCAGAAAATACTCTACGCCCAAAACGAATACAGCGTGCTGGTGGTGTTGCAGGGTCTGGACGCATCGGGCAAGGATGGCGTGATGAACGATGTGTTCAGCGGGCTGAACCTGCTGGGCATCGAAGTGACCTCGTTCAAGGCCCCGACTGAAGAGGAGCGGCGGCACGATTTCCTGTGGCGCGTACACCAGCGGATTCCCGGCAAGGGTACGGTGGGCATTTTCAACCGGTCGCACTACGAGGATGTGCTGGTGCCGCGCGTGGAGCAGTGGATTGATGCGAAAACCGTGCAAAAACGCCTGACCCACATCAACAATTTCGAGCAGTTGCTGGCCGACAGCCACACGGTAGTGCTGAAATTCTACCTGCACGTATCGGAAGAGGAGCAGAGTGAACGCCTGACCGAACGCTTGGAAGACCCGACCAAATTCTGGAAGCACAACGATGGCGACTGGCAGGTGGCCGCCAAGCGAAAGGCGTATTACGAGGCGTACGAGGAAATATTCGAGAAATGCGCCTCACCGTTTCCGTGGCACATTGTGCCGGCAGACAAAAACTGGCACAAAAACTACGTGGTGGCCAAGGCCACGCTGGAAGCCTTGGAAAAGCTGCCGCTGAAATATCCTGGCTTGAAACCGTGATTTAATAAAAACCTCACCCGGCCCCCCAGCCCCCGAAGGGGGAGCAAAAAAGCCCCCTCTTTCGGAGGGGGTTGGGGGAGGCCATTATCTTCCCAAAATGAGAAACCTCCCGTTACTTTTCCTCATCGGACTGCTGGCGCACACCGCCCACGCGCAAAAACGCACACAGGACGTGATCCATTTGAAAAATGGCAGCATGATCCGCAACGCCTCCGGCATGAAGCATTTGGACTCGCTGATAGAAGTGCAAACCAAGGATGGCAGCACAATCCGGTTTGCCGCCAGTGACTTGGAAAAAATCGTGCGTGAGCCGGTAAGGTCGGCCTTTCGCACAAAAGGCTATTTCCTTGGCGCGGAGATTGGGCTGGGGCTGGGCAAGACGTACGAGCCACGCAACGGAATGCCCGTGCAAAGCACCCAAAATCTTCATTTCCAAGTGGTTAACGGCTATTGGTTCACTCCGCGCTGGGCGGCGGGCATTGGTGCGGGGCTGAATAGTTACACGTTCAATAACCGCAATATCATGTTCACGCCCGTATTTGTGCGCCTGGTCAGTGCGCCGCTTACGGGCCGGTTGTCGCCGGTGGCCACGCTTGACGTGGGCCACGGCTGGTACAGCAACAAGCTGAGCAACAGCACCGCCGCCAACGAACACAACCGGGGCGGGCTGCTGTTTAATCCGGCGGTTGGATTTCTGGCTCGCACCTCGCGCAAAACCTCGTTCCTGTTCACCATCGGCTACCGCACACAAGCTTACCACTACTGGCGCGACGATTTTGAAAGCCGCACCGAAAGCGATGTTGTTTTCCGGCGGATGTCGGTGCGGCTGGGCTGGATTTTTTGAGCCAGCCGGACGGCATAGTTCGATAATTTCAATAGAGTTGCTATCGGTTGATAATCAATTAGTTAATAGCTTACTTAAAACCGGATTTCCATTCGTACAATGCACGCTCTCTGTTTGTTTTGACAAAAAGGGGTTTTGCGTTTTGAAAAGATACTGTTTTCCGGGTTTGGTTTTATTTAAAAAATGCGCAACTTGTTGATTATCAGAATATAACAACTCTATTATATTTTTAATTATTCAGGCGATTCAGGGCAATTGAGAAACTTGGTCAAAAAGTTTGGGATTAGTCATTCAAACTTGTTAACCATTACACTCAACACGACAAAAGGGGAAATATTCTATAGTTGGACACCATGAAAGAAGTAACGTTTTAACGCAAAGGTTTACCATCTAAATTAAAATCTTGTTATGCGACTTATTCTTTTGAATTTATTATTCGTGACACTATTTGCGGTTTCTTGCAAAAAAACAAACTATGATTTTGAAATTCGGGAAGGAACTTATGTTGGAACATTTCAAAGATTAACCTCAGATGGCGGGCAAATCTCAAACGTGACAATAAACTTTTCAGCAAACAGTTGGACAGGACAAAGTGAATATGTAAAGTATCCAGCCTTGTGTCGTGGAACATATAAAGTAACGGCTTCAAACAACGTGACTTTTGAAAACACTTGTGCATGGACAGCGGAATTTGACTGGACGCTTATTTTGTCCGGGGACTATAAAATAAAAATCACTGGCAATAAACTTGAAATCTCCAGAGATTATAATGGAGCGTACAAGGACGTTTACAGCTTGATAAAACAATAAGTCTCTGAGCAAGAAAATCACGGCAGCCAACATGGGGTTTGCCGCTACAATGACTGACGGACAAGTACTGAACGATTGTAATAAGCGAAGTCAGTTTATGCTAAAATCTGCCGGAGTCTGTGGCACACAGACCTGATTTCTGCGCGCTGCCGGTCTGTGTGCCACAGGGTTGTAAGGAACCTATACCACAGTGGTACAAGTATCCGGAATCCGCTTCACGCCACCAGCCAAGCCTCGGGCTTTCATTAAAAATCCAAAAGGCAATTGTGTGGCAGGTCGGATAAAGATCAAAATAGTATCTTTAAAAAGGGCGAAACCCGCCACCAAAAACAACCCCGGCCGGATTGGACATCCTCGCTTGCGCCTTTTCATCCCGTATAAGTCATTCCGCACAATTACCATTTGCAGGGAATCGGGCGGATGCATTGCCGTCCAAAACACCACCACCTTGGATGGCAAGACACTTGACCTTTCCGCTCCTCCCTCCCACTGTTTTTCAATCCTGATGTTTTCCAATCCCGATGGCGAAATGCCTTCGGGATTGTTCGTTTTTGAGCCTCCCACTTTGTGTTGTGGCATTCGAAAACTGGCGACAAACCGCATGGGCTGTCCGGCCCAAACCGTCCATTATTGACCTGCCAGATGATTGGCATGGCAAACCAACAATGGATGCTCGCGGCTTGCTTTCCGATTTTGATCAATGCCAAAAGGAGAAGGCAAACCTCCATTAAATTTTTACATAACTACCAATTTCAGTACATACGTCTGTAAATGTATAATTTTTCAGTTTTTTATATTGATAAATTCAAGAATATCCGATTTTTGTTTGACGCTAAAAAAAATGTGTTGTACTATTGGCTCAAGGTGAAAGTCCGAAAGCCCGGGTTCGACGGGCAAAACCGCCTGCCATCGGAACCCGGGAAACCTTTGTAGCCATCATTAACCCATTCAACCTTTAACCGTATGAGGAAAACCCTACTTCTCACGCTATCCCTGTGCATGACCGTTGTCATGCAGATAGTGGCCCAGACAAAAGCCCTGAGCGGCAAGATAACCGATGAAAATGGGGCGGCACTGCCCGGAGCAACCATTGTGGTCAAGGGCACCACCACCGGTACGGTTACTGACGCGGAAGGCAAGTTCAAACTCCAAGTGCCGGACAACAGTGCCGCCCTGATATTCTCTTTTATCGGGCATCTTCCCAAGGAAGTGCCGATTGGTGAGCAAACCACCTTTTCGGTGGCTTTGGCTTCTGACGTACAGTCGCTTACGGAAGTGGTGGTGACGGCTTTGGGCTTTGAAGCCCAAAAAGACAAGCAAGGCTCGGTGAGTTCCAAAGTGACCGGCAAGGACATTGTGCGCACCGGCGAACCCGGCGTGATCAACAGCTTGGCGGGCCGGGCAGCGGGGGTGCAGATTTCCCGTTCATCGGGCGATCCGGGGGCTGGCACCTACATCCAGATTCGCGGCCAAAGCACCATCACGGGTTCCAACCAACCGCTGATTATTATTGATGGCATCCCGATGAGCAACAGCAATGTCGGCGAAAATGCGGGCGGTGTGCGCCAGCAATCACGCATGAACGACATTAACCCGGAGGATATTGCCGACATCCAGATTTTGAAAGGGGCTTCGGCGGCGGCCTTGTGGGGCAGCCGGGCGGCGAATGGCGTTATTGTCATCACCACCAAAAAAGGGCGCAACACCAGCAAGATAGATATTTCGTTCCGGTCAACGCTTTCGCTGGATCGGGTGAATGTATTGCATCCGTTGCAGGACAAATTCGGCCAGGGTTCGCGGGGTGCTTTCAGCCCGACGGCTTCCGGCTCCTGGGGCGACAAGATTGCCAACCGCTCCGGTGCGGCCGACGAGGTGAACACCACCGGGCAGTTTTTCCAAGCGGAAAACGGCACGCGTTATTATCCGGTCACCAAAAAGAACTCGCAAGCAATCTTTAACGAAGACCGCGTCGGCCAGGTGTTCCGTACCGGACATTCGCTTGACAATGCACTGTCATTGAGCGGTGGCGATGAAAAAACGTCGTATTTCCTGAGCATCGCCGACCTGAGCCAGAAGGGCATCATCCGCGGCCAGAGCGATTACCGCCGCAGCAGCATCCGGTTCAATACCGACCGCCGTTTTGGCCAATGGCTCAAGATTTCCACCAGTGCCAATTATGTCAGCAGCACCAGTAACCGCATCCAAACCGGCTCGAACATCAACGGCTTGTATCTGGGCATGGTGCGCACCCCGCCCGATTACGACAACCGCGACTACAAGGGTTTTTACTATGCCTCGCCCACGGCGGCCCCCATTGCCCGGCAACGTGCCTACCGCCGGTATCTGGGCAACGACCAGCCCATTTACGACGATCCGCTGTGGGTGATCAACGACCACCGCAACCCCAGCAAAACCGACCGTTTCATCATGAGTTCGGAGTTTTTGCTCAAGCCCGTTTCCTGGCTCGAACTGATTACGCGCGGCGGCTTGGACACCTACACCGAAAACCGCAAGTATTACCTGCCGGCAGGTTCGGCAGGGGCGGCATTTTCGGGTAGCTTTGAAGAACAGAGCATCACCGAAATGCAATACAACCTCGACGTGATTGGACGGATCACGAAAAACATCAGTCCGAGCATCACGGGCAACTACGTAATCGGCTGGAACCTGAACAACCGCGACTTTCTGGAACTGGGCGGCACGTACAACACCTTCCTGATTGCCGAAGCGCCGTATAGCTACAACAATGCCACGGCCAGCAACCGCGTGCCGCGCCGCAGCGAAACCCGCATCCGTACCAGCCGCCTGTTCACCACACTCAACTTCGGCCTGTACGACCAACTGTTCCTGAACGTAGGGGCAGCGGCCGAGTCCGGCTCACCGTTTCAGGACGATGCCACTTTCTACTATCCGTCGGGCGATTTGGCCTGGCAATTCTCGCGGTTGCCTTTCCTGAGCACCAGCCGCCTGCTGAGTTTCGGCAAGTTGCGCCTGGGGGCGGGCATTGTGGGTGTGCAGCCCGAACCGTACCGCACCTCCACCGACTTTACGTCCGCGTCTTTTGCCGGTGGCTGGGGAGGCACGCTTACCGGCACGGTCTATGGCAACGGCGGCTACGTGCAGTCGTCGCAGCAAGGCGACCCAAACCTGAGGCCCGAACGCAAAACCGAATGGGAAGTGGGCACCGACCTGCGCTTTTGGAATGACCGCATCAGCACCAGTTTCACTTACTACCGCAATGAAATCCGCGACCTGCTGCTCGAAGTATCCGCCGCCCCCACTACCGGTTTCATCACCCGGTACACCAATGCCGGCACCATGGCCAACCGGGGCTGGGAAACCGAACTGTCGGCACGGGTGATTCAGAAAGAAGGCTTTTCCATTGATTTGATTGCCAATGCCAGCCGTAACATCAACCGCGTGACCGATTTGGCCGGTACCGACCAAATTGTGCTGGGCGGCTTCAGCACGCTGACCAGCTCGGTAGCCAAGGTGGGCTATTCGCTGTCGGCCCTGTACGGGGGCCGGTATGCCCGCCTGCCCGACGGCTCGCTGGCACTGAACGAAAACGGTTTTCCCAAAGTGGATCCCAACTTCAACGTCATCGGCGACCCGAATCCGGATTGGCGGGCGGGCTTCGGCACCAATATCTCGTACAAGAAATTTTCGCTCAATGTACTGTTTGAAACCTTTCAGGGAGCCGATTTTGCCCCCAACACGCAAGCGGTGCTCTACAACTTCGGCACCCACGCCGATGTGGGCAATGAAGTGACCATAGCCGACGGCGGCCTGGTCAATTATGTGGGGCAGCGCGTGGCGGCGGGCACAGTGGTGCGCGGCAACATCCGCGACTTCGGAGGCGGGCCGGTATTGCTCGACGAAAATTGGTACACTACGCTGGGCCAGGGTTTCAGTGCCTTGCAGGAGCAGTTTATCAAAGACGGTAGCTGGACGCGCCTGCGCGAAGCCACACTTTCGTACTCGCTTAATTCGGAAGGTTTCCGCAAACGCACCCGCCTGCAATCCATTGATTTCGCCGTAACCGGACGCAACTTGCTGCTGTGGACCAAAATCGTGGGCATAGACCCCGAAACGTCGCTGAACGGGGCGGCTAACGGTCGCGGACAGGATTACTTCAACAATCCCGGTTCCAAGTCCGTGGCCTTCAGCCTCCGAATCAATTATTGAAAAGACCTCACCCCCGGCCCCTCTCCTGCCGGGAGGGGTGAAAAAAAGGGAGCCTCTGCTCCCCTCTCAGCAGGAGAGGGGCCGGGGGTGAGGTAAAATAGTATCTTTCAAAACATCGAAACCTCCGTACAACAAAACGACTATCACTTATGAGAAATAACAGGAAACTGCCTTTTGTTGCCTTGTTTGCCGCCTTGCTTTTTGGCTTTTCAGCCTGTAGCTCGCTGGTGGATGACTTGAACGCCGACCTCAACAACCCCGGCGACGCTTCGGCCGAACTTACATTTACCGGCGTGGAACTGGCCAACATTACCGTACACGAAGGCTACCACAGCCTGATGACCAGTATCTGGACCGGACACTACATGGGCGTGGACAGGCAATGGGCTGATTTTCAGGTATATAACCCGGCTGCGACCAACTTCGACGGTATGTGGAACAATGCCTATTATGGAGTGTTGCGCAACGCCCGGCTAGTATTGCAAAAGACCGAAACCCAAAACATCAAAGTAATGTCGGGCATGACCAAGGTGCTTATGGCGCACACAATGGGAACCATGACGGCCCTGTACGGCGACATTCCGTTTACGGAGGCTGCCCGCATCGAGGAATTTCCCAATGCCAAGTACGACGGGCAACTGGCCATTTATGCCGAGTTGCAGAAAATGCTCGACGAGGCCATTGGCGATTTGGCAACCGGCGTGGGCATTCCCCGGACCAACACCGACATCCATTTCAACGGCGACCCCAAGAAGTGGATCGAAGTGGCCTACACGCTCAAAGCCCGTTTTCATACCGACACGCGTGACTATCCGGCTGCTGCCGCTGCCGCCCAAAAGGGCATCAGCACGGGAGCCAATTCGCTGGTTGCGCCGCACGGCCTCATCCTGAACAACAACCAGAACCTGATTTACAGCTTCTTGGCCGTTTCACGTACCGGTGATGCGGCAGCCGCTACGGCCAGCGGCCAAGTCACGTATTTGGCCCGCTTGATTGACCCGACTTCGACAATCTACCGGGGCAATGCCAAAACGGACGAAACCGCGCGGTTCAATTTCTACTACCTGCGGCGCGGCGTGAACGTCCAGAACCGGCTGGAGCCCAACACCGTAAAGCGCGACACGCTGGTGGGCTTCATGTCCATAGACGCGCCTTTCCCGATGGTGAGTTTTCAGGAAAACAAGCTCATGCGTGCCGAACTGGCCGCCCGCGCCAATAACTTTGCCGATGCCCTGAAAGAACTGAACGAATACCGCGACTGGCTGGGCAAAGGCGGCTACATCAATGCCACCACTTTTGCCCGTTCGCCCAAAAAATACTTGGCCTACGGGGAAGCCGATTTTTTGAGCGGCGGCTTGGAAAACGCCAACGGCAGCCTGACCAAAGAAGAAGCCCTGTTGCGCGAAATCCTGGAAGAACGCTACGTCACGTTCTATTGCCAGACCGTTGCGTGGAACGATGAACGCCGCACCCGCACCGAAAAAACCGGCATCAAGCTCACGCCCAACAACGGCAACCAGTTGCCGTGGCGGTTCATTTATTCCCAAAACGAACTGAATGGAAACGCACTGGCTCCCAAGCCCGATCCCGGAGTTTTCAAAGCGATTCCCATTTACAACAAATAAAAAACATCCCCGCCAACCCCTCCCGATCCCGTCGGGAGGGGTTTTGCCTTTTGAAAGGATATTTATGCGCCGTGGCGTACTATTTTCCGGAATCGAAATGTGGGAACGGCGGGGGTTTGGCGTTTCTGGAAGATACTATTTCGGGAAGGCCGCAACGCCGGTCAGACACTGCGTGTCAGACCGGCAACGGGCGACGAATTACAAGAAAACCGGCGGGTTCGGGCTTTCTGGGAGATACTGTTTTCCCTGTTTCTATCTTCGGTTTCAAATTGCCCGCAGCGACAAGCCACACCTTGTCCCTCATAATACAAACACACCATTTCAAATTCAAAACCATGCGATTCGCAAGCCTTTTCTGGTTGTCGGGTTTTCTTTTACCGTTCAACTCGGTGGCCCAGCAGGACACGGTTACGGTCACTGTTTCCGAAGGAACCAATGTGGCGGTAGCCCTTTCGCCCGACAAGCAAAAACTGGTCATGGACTTGCAAGGAACCCTGTGGATTCTGCCCGCAACCGGCGGCAAGGCCGTTGCCATCACCGATGCCCTTGGCGATTGTCGGCAACCCGCTTGGTCGCCGGATGGCACGCGGATTGCCTTCCACGCTTTCTGGGACGGAACCTACCATTTGTGGGCCATAAATCCCGATGGCACTGGTTTGCGGCAACTTACCTTTGGCATATTCGATGACCGTGAACCGCATTGGTCGCCAGACGGCAATAGTTTGGTGTTTGCCTCGGATCGCAGCGGCAACTACGACATCTGGAAACTTGAACTCGCTTCCGGCAAACTCACCGCCCTAACCCAAGACCCCGCCAACGACTACGGCCCCAGTTATTCGCCCGACAGCCAAAAAATCGCCTACATCTCGGCCCGAACCGACAAAGGCGGCCTGTACGTGCTTGACGGTGAGACCCCCCCTACCCTAGTGTTTCCGTCGCAAGCCGCGCTGGCCGCCCCGGCGTGGTCGCCGGACAATCGCCGGATTACTTTCCAAGCCGCTGAGAAGGGAGCCAGCGTACTCTATCTGGCTGACATCCAGAAAAATACCGCCGAAGTCATTTCCCAAGCCAATGAAGACGTGTTTCCTTTCCGGACACAGTTTGTTTCGGGCAGGGAGTTTTTCTACACGGCGGATGGCCAAATAAAACGCCGCATTTTGGGCAGGAAACCGGGTAAGCCGCTGGTTTGGCAAGCCGTTTTCAAGCTTCACCGCCCCAAATACAAACGCAAAACCTATGATTTCGACAACGCCGCCCCCCGCGTAGCCAAAGGCGTGAAAGGCCCCGTGATCTCGCCCGATGGCCGCCAAGTGGCTTTCGTGGCGTTGGGAAATTTATGGACGTACACCATTGGCGCGAAAACGGCCACGCCCCTCACCCAAGACGCGTACATTGAAAACGACCCCGCCTGGTCGCCCGACGGGCAGCGGCTCGCCTATGTGTCAGACCGTTCGGGGAAAATGGATTTGTGGATACGCAACCTCATTACCGGCACGGAGAAAAAGGTGGCCGAAAGTGCGGCGGGCATTTTGCTGCCGGTGTGGTCGCCGGACGGCAATTCCATCGCTTTTTTTGAGGCCGATGCGCGAAACACCTGGGGGCTGGCCACATTGCAGGTGGTTCCTGTCAATTGCGGCGGTGAGGTTCCCTGCGGCGAAACCACGAAAATACACGCGCCGCTATTCACGCCGGGGCAGGCTTCATGGTCGCCCGACGGCAAGAAAATGGTGGTATCGGCTTTGGAAACCTATTCCACCAAATACCGCGAAGGCGTAAGCGAATTCTTGGTTATTTCGCTGGACGGGCAGCCCGACCAGTTCATCTCGCCGCACCCGGAACGCACGTTGAGCCAACGCGGCAAAAATGGCCCGCTCTGGTCGCCCGATGGCAAATGGATGGCCTACGTGCTTGACGGGTTATTGTGGATTGTACCCGTTTCGCCGGAAGGTGCTATCATGGGGCCGCCCAAACGCCTCACCAACGAGCTGGCCGACAACCTGAGTTGGACGGCCGACAGCGAATGGCTGGCCTACTGGGCCGTGGATGTGCTGAAAAAGACTAACATCGAAACCGGGCACACCGAAACCATTCCGCTGCCGGTGACTTGGCAACCGCAACTGACCAAAGACCGCGTGGTGATTCACGCCGGACGGCTCTTTGACGGTAAAACCAACCAGTACCAAACCAACGTGGATGTGGTGATTGAAGGCCACCGCATCAAGGAAATTGTACCCCACCAAGCCAACCGGAGCGAAAAAACCATTGATGCCTCCGACAAAACCCTGATGCCGGGCCTGTTTGAGATGCACACGCACCAAAGCGGACTGGTCGGCGAAAAACTGGGCCGCTTGTGGCTCTCGTACGGCATCACATCCATCCGCGAACCCGGTGCCGACCCTTACGATGCCATTGAGCGGCGCGAAGCCTGGGCCAGCGGTGCCCGCCTTGGCCCCCGGCAGTTTCTCACGGGAGGCCTCACCGACGGCACGCGCATTTATTACGGACAGGCCACGAGCATTTATTCAACCTCGCACTTGGATTTGGAACTGAACCGCGCCGTGCGGCTGGAATTCGATTTCATGAAAACCTACGTCCGCCTGTCGGACACTTACCAGCGGCGCATCACCGAGTTTGCTCACCAAAACGGCATTCCGGTGTCCTCGCACGAGATTTATCCGGCCACGCAATACAACGTGGATGCCGTGGAACACATCGGTGCCACCAGCCGCCGGGGATATTCGCCCAAGATTACGTCCACTAACCACGCCTATGACGACGTGATACAGCTCATCGCAAAATCGGGCATGAACATCACGCCAACGTTGTCGCTGCAAGGCGGTTTTTTCAGCAAACTCATCCAAGATTCCACGCTGCTCAACCACCGGCAATTTGCGGCTTTTTACCCATCCTCTTTGATTAATTCCTTGAAAATGAGCATGAAACAACTACTCAGCCTCAACCCCGGATTGCTGGCCAATTTCAAGAACCTGCAAGACAACCTCAAGCGGCTGCACCAAGCCGGAGCCAGCATCACTACCGGCACCGACTCGCCGTTTGTACCCTACGGAACCAGCCTGCACGTGGAAATGCAAAACCTGGCCGATGCGGGCATTGCGCCGTTTGAAGTGCTGCGCGCCGCCACCGCCCGCGCCGCCGAAGTGGTGGGCGTAGGCAAAGACCTAGGTACTGTGGAACCCGGCAAACTCGCCGATTTGATCATTGTGGACGGCGACCCGCTGCACAATGTGCGCGATGCCCGGAATGTGGTGTGGGTGGTGAAAAACGGCGTAATTCACTCACTTGACGAGCTTTTGAAGAGGCCATAATGCGCAACCAACTTCACGACAAGGCAGGCATGGCGAAGCAAATCAAAAGTTTTGGCATTTTGATGCCTCATTGGCTTTCGCAAATTGATGCCGCTACATTGTTGGGATGGACTTGTTTTTAGCCGGTCGCCAACCGGTCATGCGTTTTACATTGAATGCGTCCGCTCCGAAATAGTATCTTTTGGAAAGCCCAAACCCCTCGCCATTCAAAAAACAGGAAATCCTCCCGGCGGCGATTCCAATGCAAAACCAGATCTTCCGCAACTTTGCCGGTTATCAACTTGAAGTAACTCCGGTCATGGTCGTGCCGTATAGCGCATGATTTCCCGCAATCCCTCGCACCAAACGCCGGAATGAATATTTTGGCCGTGCGTTGGCACGGTTTTGTTACGCGTTATCACAGTCTGGATATCTGGCGATACAAGCAAATTCATATTTGCGATGGTTGCACACAGTGGCATGGTTGCTGTCCGTATCCATTGGGAATCATGGCTGCCTGTATGGTTCATTTGTCTTCAGCAATATTCATTCATAACCAATTCAATCAAAACCGCTGTAGTATGACAAACGCAAAAAGTCTGGGTATTTTCATGGATCATTCAAGTGCCCACCTCATAGAGTTCAAAGCCGATGCCGACGGGGCTGACGTGATTGATTCGGAATCGGCCCACCAGGGAAAGGAAGAAAGTTCAAGCGGTAGTGAGAACGTGATGCACAACAAGGAGCAGCAGCAGCAGGCGGAATACTACAGGAAACTGGGCGAGGTGATCAAAAAATACGATGCGGTGCTGCTTTTCGGCCCCACCAACGCCAAGTCCGAACTGCATAACATCCTGAAAGCGGACCATCTTTTTGAAGGGATAAAGATAGAAGTAAAGGCAGCCGACAAACTGACCGAAAACCAGCAGCAAGCCTTTGTCAGGGAACATTTCTCCAACCATTAGTCTGGAGTTGAATATAAATGCCAAACCCGCCCGGTCTTGAACCGGGCGGGTTTGGCGTTTTTGAAAGATACTATTCTGGCATGGCGGGAAATATCACTTTTCCGCATTTTCCCCCAAGCCTTGCCTTCCTCCCCGTTTGGCGCGGCGGCTTCGGGTTGCGGCGTTGCGGACGGGTTTCGCTTTTTCGGATGGGTTTTGCGCACCCGTTTGGGAAGTGCCGGTTCAAGTTTCCGCACAACAACCATTTTGGATGGCTTGCGCGTGTTTTTACCCGCAGGGTCAAGTAATAGCAGGTTTGCCCTTTTTCAACGATACTGTTTCCAAGCCGCCTGTCATTGCTTCGTTCCCATTATTTCCGTGCCTTGGGCCGTGAGTTTCAATCCGGTAATTTTCCCGCTGGCGGCCTCCGGCACAAACACAACCGTGGAGCCGTAACCCGTCTGGAACGTATGGTCGGCCACTTGTTTGGTGAGTTGCGTTTTGTCGTATCCGTCGGCTTGCCCGTACAGTTTTTCACTTTCAAAGGTGACCGTAAACGTGGAAATCTGCCCGTTGGGCGTTAAGCTGTACACACCTGCGTATTGCTTGTGATCGGTTTCGGAAACGCGGCGGGCGGTGGAAAACGCAAACAGCAGGCAGACGGCGGCGAAGGCGTAGGCAACTTGGATTTTTTTCATGCTATGCAGGGTTTTGGGATTGTACTGTTCAATCAATTTCATGGTTCGTGTGCTGTATTGGCAGCGTAAAGTAGGCAGCATTTGCACGATTTACAAATATTTTTGCACTAAACCGAGACATTGGCAACCTTTGGCGGTATCATCACAATTGCGGCTCGTGACAATTGCGGCTCATTGCTTTTGCCCATCTCCGGCAGCCATTGGTTTTCATTTCCCGGTTTTCATTTCCCAGCAATCCCGACACCATGAAACACTCTTTTTACCCTGCACCCGCCATTTCAAAAACACTGGCCGCATCGGGGCGGGTTTTGGCATTTTCCATGATAATATTTTCGGGAATGCTGTTTTCCGGTTGCCGGCAATCGCCGGAGAAGGAAAAAGCGGCGGCGCAAACATCCGCCGCCATTGATTCACTGCCCGGCTGGGCGTTGCTGCCATTCGTGAAAGTGGATTCGGCCAATCCGGTTCTGCTGCCCGATTCCAAAACTTCGTTCCGCTGCCCAGTCTGGAAAAAAGCCGTCCGTTGGGAAGCCCACGATGTGTATAACCCGGCGGCATTGGTGCGCAACGGCAAGATTTACATGATTTACCGGGCCGAAGACACGGTGAAGGCCGTGAACGGCACGTCGCGGCTGGGCTTGGCCGAAAGCACCGACGGGCTGCATTTCAAACGCCTGCCCCAGCCGGTATTTTATCCGGCCAATGATGCCATGAAACCATACGAATGGATGGGCGGCTGCGAAGACCCGCGCGTGGTGGAAGACTCGTCGGGCAGGTACTTGATGACCTATACGGCCTACGACGGCAAAACGGCGCGGCTCTGCGTGGCCAGTTCCCGCGATTTGAAAACGTGGAAAAAACACGGCTTGGCTTTCAAGCAGCCCAGGCACGCGGATATGTGGTCGAAATCCGGCTCAATCGTGTGCCAACTGACCGGCGACCGGATGGTGGCCGTGCGCATCAATGGCAAATACTGGATGTACTGGGGCGAAAACGGCTTGCTGGCAACCTCCGGCAACCTGACCGACTGGCAGTTTGTGGCCGATGCAAAAGGCAACCCGAAGGCCGTGATTCCGAAGCGGGCGGGCCAGCCGCTGTTTGACAATGCACTGGTGGAACCCGGCCCGCCCGCCTTGCTCACCGACAAAGGCATTTTGCTGATTTACAACGGCGCATCCATGAACAAGACCGGCGGTGTGGAAATGTATTCGGGCGGGCAAGTGCTGCTGGACCGAAACGACCCGGCCAGAATCATTGCCCGCTTGGACAGGCCGTTTATCAAACCCGAAAAGGATTACGAACTGACCGGCCAGGTGAACAAGGTGACGTTTGTGGAAGGCTTGGTGCATTTCAAAGACAAGTGGTTCATCTATTACGGCACCGCCGATTCAAAGATTGCCGTGGCCGTGCGGCAGTGAACGGCAGGAAAACGCCAAACCCGCCGCATTTGAAATGCGGCGGGTTTGGCGTTTTTGAAAGATACTGTTTTATGGTTGGTTTGCTGGCACACTTCTTTTTTCCTGTGCAACCGTCCAGGATTTGATATCCGGGTGTTGCCTAAAGCCGTTGAAACGGCTCGGAAACCGCTTTTTTCCGCTCACCCACGGTTCAAACCGTGGGCTTTGTTTCACATCATGCCTTTGGAAGCACCGCCAATAATAATCCGGGACAATCACCCATCAATAAGGCACAAAAGACATGGAAAAGGGAACCAGCGTGCAATGGAAATGGGGCAGCGGCATTGCCCACGGCAAAATAGCGGAAATCCACGAGGAGCCGGTTGAGCAAACCATCAAGGGCGAGAAAATCAAGCGTAACGGCACGGCCGAGAATCCGGCCTTGGTGATTGAGCAGGAAGATGGCGGGAAAGTGCTAAAACTGCAAAGCGAACTATCAGAAGTGTAACCCCCCGAAACGTCTGAAACCCATACCAACGACCAAGGAAACCAGTCCGTAGCGGTACTCGCCCATGAACTGGAGCTATAACCCGCCGGAAAAATAGTATCTTTTGAAAAGCCCAAACCCAACGGATATTTAACGTGTCCATCGGGTTTGGGCTTTTATTTCACATGTATGGCCACATGGCAGTTTCGGCAAGGGTCATCTGTATGCGAACAAGCTCATCGCCGCTTGATTTCCAATGGCTTGATATTGGGTTTGATGCTGAATAGCCGCCGTTGCCGGTTGACCAGCGAATCCATGGTCGTCTGTCGTCTTTTGGCTTGCACGCGCCGTGCCAAGGCCGCATAGAGGCGTTGTGCGGTTGCGTCTGTGCTGTCGGCTTCCAAATCGGTTTTCCAAGCCTCAAGTTTGGTGCGTTCCTGTCCGGTCTGGTCGTAGCAAACTGCCAAGATGTCGGGCACGCCGGGAAACCTGTTCAGATGCGGAATGAGTTTTTCAAAGTAGCGGGTGGCGGCGGCATAGTTTTTCTCCTGCAAGTAAATCATCCCGATTTCGTATTCCAGCCGGTGCAGCGATGAATCCCGTGCCAAGGCACGCCGGTAGCACCACACGGCACTGTCGGGCTGGTCGGCCCGCTGGTATATCTTCCCCAAGTTGCTGTTGATGGACACATTGTTCGAGTCCGTTTGCAAGCCCGCAAAGGCGTATTGCTTGGCAAGCGGATAGTTTTTCAGCCCGGCATACAACTCCGTGAGCCGGTTGTATGCCTGCACGTAGTTGCGGCGGCGGCGCAGCGTGCCGTTGAGCAGGGCGATGGCTTGGGCGGTATCGCCGCCACCCGCCGCCACGTTGGCCTGCCAATAGTAAATCTGCGGGTCGAACGGGGTGCGCCGCGCCGCCGACTGCAACGCCGCCCCGGCCTTGGCGTATTGCCGTTTGATGCAATAGGTTTGTCCGCGCAGCAAATCCGCCTCCGCCGACTGCACACCCAGCTTTTCGCTCTGCACCGCATCGGCAAAAGCCGAATCGGATTGGTTGAGGCTCAGGTATATCCGCCCGCGCAACACGTAATAGCGTCCATATGCCTGGCCGGTGCGCCGGTTTTCAATGGCCTGGTTCGCGTCTTGCAAAGCCTTACCGAAGTCGCGCGCCTGTTCGTGCAGCAGTGCCCGGCGGAAATGGAATTCGCTGTTGCGCGGCTCATCATCGAGGGCATCGGTCAGGGCGGCGAGGCTGGTACGCACCACGGCGGCTTGGTTTTGGGGCAGCGGCGGAATCTTGATTTCGGCCCGTTCGGCGGGCCGGCAGCCGCAAACGGCTGCGAGGGCGGTTATAAGGATAAAAACTGTACGCATGGATTCCTGAAGGTTTTATTTGGCAGCCAACGGCTGCACATGGCGGTTGGCCGGAATAGTATCTTTTAAAAAGGCGAAACCCCGCCGCCGGACTTGGAAAGTCCGCCTACCCAGCCGCCCCGCAAAAATAACACGCCGCACGGCATAAGCATCCCCAAATATGTTTTTGAAGCCAAAACCCGTTCCGGTAGCCAAAAACCGGCGGGCGGGCGTGTAACTTTCAATGCTGTTTTGGCAAACAAAATGTTCGCAAGGCAAACAATCCGTTGCATTATTCCGCGAAAAAATGCAACGGATTGTTCGTACATTTACCTTGTGCGGCAAAGGTTTTTGGGCGAAAGATGAAATTTTCGCGTACTTTTGCCCCCGGAAAATAGTATCTCCGGGAAAGCCGAAACCCGTTTTTCGCGCCGCAAACCCAACCAACAGCCCATCCAACTACCCGACCATCCATGGCAGCCACTCCGCACGCATATAACGAAGACAGCATCCGGTCGCTGGACTGGCGCGAACATATCCGGCTGCGTCCGGGAATGTACATCGGCAAGCTCGGCGACGGCTCCTCGCCCGACGACGGCATTTACGTGCTGGTGAAGGAAGTGATTGACAACTCGATTGACGAGCACACGATGGGCTACGGCAAGACCATTGAAGTGAAGATAACCGACCAGCGCGTGGAGATTCGTGATTACGGGCGCGGCATTCCGCTTGGCAAGGTTGTGGACGTGGTTTCCAAGATCAACACCGGCGCGAAATACGACAGCGGCGCGTTCCAGAAATCGGTGGGCCTGAATGGCGTGGGAACCAAGGCTGTCAATGCGCTTTCCGCATTTTTCAAGGTACAATCGTTCCGCGAAGGCAGGGCCAAGGCCGCCGAATTCCACTTGGGCGAATTGAAAACGGATGCCAAGGAAACCGCCACCAACGAGAAAAATGGCACATTGGTCAGTTTCGAGCCGGACGAGAGCATTTTCAGGCATTACCATTATCGCCCGCAATTTCTGGAAAACCAGATTTGGAACTACGCCTACCTGAACGCCGGGCTGACGATTGTGTTCAACGGGCAGAAATACTATTCGCAAAACGGATTGTTGGATTTGCTGCAACGCCGCACCGATGCGGATGCCATCCGCTACCCGATTGTGCATTTGAAGGGCGAGGATATCGAGTTGGTTCTCACGCACGGCGACCAGTATGGCGAGGAATATTACTCGTTCGTCAACGGCCAGTACACCACGCAGGGCGGCACGCACCTGGCCGCCTTCCGCGAATCGCTGGTGAACACCATCCGCAAGTTTTTCGGCAAGGACTACGATGCCGCCGACATCCGGGCCTCGGCCATTGCCGCCATCAGCGTGCGGGTGCAGGATCCGGTGTTCGAGTCGCAGACCAAGACCAAGCTCGGCTCGCTGAACATGGCCCCCGATGGCATATCGGTGCGCAAATTCATCAGCGACTTCATGGAGCGGCATTTGGACGACTACCTGCACAAGCACAAGGATGTGGCCGAAGCCATTGAAAAGCGCATCAAGCAGTCGGAACGCGAACGCAAGGAGATTGCGGGCATCAAGAAACTGGCCAACGAACGCGCCAAGAAAGCCAACCTGCACAACAAGAAACTCCGCGACTGCCGCGTGCATCTGACCGACGAAAAAAGCGATGCGCGTTTCAACACCACGCTGTTCATCACCGAGGGCGACTCGGCCAGCGGCTCAATCACGCAAGCCCGCAACGTGGATTTGCAGGCCGTGTTCAGTTTGCGCGGCAAGCCGCTCAACTGTTTCGGGCTGACCAAGAAAGTGGTGTACGAGAACGAGGAATTCAACCTGCTGCAACACGCCCTGAACATCGAAGACGGCATGGAAACGCTGCGCTACAACCAGATTGTAATTGCCACCGATGCCGACGTGGACGGAATGCACATCCGGTTGCTGATACTCACGTTTTTCCTGCAATTTTTCCCCGATTTGGTGCGCAACAACCATATTTACATCTTGGATACGCCGCTTTTCCGGGTACGCAACAAGAAGGAGACGATTTACTGTTACTCAGAGGAGGAAAAACAGAAGGCGGTGCAAAAGCTGGGCAACAAGCCCGAAATCACGCGTTTCAAAGGCTTGGGCGAGATTTCGCCCGACGAATTCGGCCAGTTTATCGGCGAGGACATCCGGCTTGATCCGGTGATTTTGGAAAAGGAAAGTTCGATTCCGAAAATCCTGGGCTATTACATGGGCAAGAACACGCCCGAACGCCAAAAATTCATCATCGAAAACCTGCGCATTGAAAAGGATCTGCCAATGGATGCCGTGGACGAGGAACCGGTGGAAGCGGAAGCCGCCGAAGTGGTTTAATAGATATTTGCAACAGCGGGTTTGGCCTTTTTGAAACATACTATTTTACTGTAATGCCTGAAACCGGTTCACAATCAGGGTTTCGCTCTTTGAAAACATACTATTTTTTTTGATACCACCCAGCCATCCAACAACCAACCACTTGCAACCAGAATCCATCGAAACAGAACTCCAAGAACTCCGCCGGCAGATTGACCTGATTGACGGACAGATGCTTGAACTGCTCAACCGGCGCATGGCCGTGGTCAAGAGCGTGGGCGAACTCAAGCGTTCGGGCAATGCCATTATTTACCGTCCCGAACGCGAAAAGCACATCGTGGACCGGCTCATGGGCCTGAACCAAGGCTTGCTTAACCGACCGGCCATCGAGGCCATTTTCCAGGAAATTTTTGCCGTTGCCCGCAACATAGAACTGCCCGAACGCATTGCGTATCTGGGGCCGGAAGGCAGTTTCACGCACCAGGCCGCCGAAAGCCGCTTCGGTGCCATCAGCGAATACCTGGCCATGGGCAGCATCCGGTCGGTGTTCGAGTCGGTGGATACGGCCAGGGCTCGGTTTGGCGTGGTTCCCATTGAAAACAATCAGGAAGGCAGCGTAAACGAAACCATTGATCTGCTGGCCGAAATGAACGTGAAAATCGTGGCTGAAGTGCTGATGCCGATCCATTTCACGTTTGCCACCACGTGCGAAAAACTCACTGAAATCCGTAAAATCTATTCCAAGGATATTGCGTTCCGCCAATGCCGCACGTTTCTGCGCGATTATTTTGAAGGGCAGGACATTGAATTGATTCCGGTGGAAAGCACCTCAAAAGCCACGCGCATGGCGGCGGAAGAACCGGATTCGGCGGCCATCTGCTCGCACATTGCCGCCAAACTTTACGGGGTTCCGGTACTGTTCGACAATATTGAGGACAGCCAGAACAATGCCACCCGCTTTTTCATCATCGGCAGCGACTTTGTGAACCAGCGCAGCGGCAACGACAAGACCACGTTTGTGGTAAACCTGCCCGACACCGACAAGCCCGGCAGCCTGTTCCATTTCCTGAGCGAATTTGACCGGCGCGGCATCAACATCACCAAGATAGACAGCCGCCCGGTGCGCAACAAAGGTGCATTCCACTCGTGGTTCTACCTGGATTTCGACGGCCATTTCGACGACGAGCCAATCCGTGAAATCCACGAAAAACACCGCCAAAGCATCAAGTGGGTGGGCAGTTATGTGAAGATAGGTTGAAAAAGTCCCCGGCTCCGAAGGGGGGAAAAATGAAAAGCCGATTGACTGGTTCAAGCGTCCTCGTTTGAACCCAATGCAAAATAGTATCTTTTGAAAAGGCCAAACTGACTGACCGGAACGCAGAAAAGCCACACTTACGCACCCCATGGAAAATAGTATCCCGCACAACCCCGAAACCTCCGGCGACGCGCTGGACAATATGTACGAGAAATGGTTCCTTGATTACGCCTCGTACGTGATCCTGGAACGCGCCGTGCCCGCCATTGGCGACGGTCTCAAGCCCGTGCAACGCCGCATTTTGCACGCCATGAAGGAAATGGACGACGGGCGGTTCAACAAAGTCGCCAATGTGATCGGGCAGACGATGCAATACCACCCGCACGGCGATGCCTCGATCAACGACGCGATTGTGAACGTGGGCCAGAAAAACCTGCTGCTCGACACGCAGGGCAACTGGGGTGATGTGCGCACCGGCGACAGCGCGGCGGCGGCGCGGTACATTGAGGCGCGGCTGAGCAAATTCGGGCTAGAAGTGCTATTCAACGCCGACCTCACCGAATGGCAATTGTCATATGATGGCCGCAAACGCGAACCGGTCACGCTGCCCGTCAAGTTTCCGCTGCTGCTGGCGCAGGGCGTGGAAGGCATTGCCGTTGGCTTGGCAACCAAGGTTTTGCCGCACAATTTCTGCGAACTCATCGAAGGCAGCATCGAAGTGTTGCGTGGCAATGTGCCCACGCTCTACCCGGATTTTATCACGGGCGGCATGATTGACGTGTCGCTGTACAACGACGGGCTGCGCGGCGGCAAGATAAAGGTGCGCTGCCGCATTGAGGAAAAGGACAAGAAAACGCTGCTCATCAAGGATGTGCCGTTTGGCGTGAACACCGCCCAACTCTGCGATTCGATTGTGAAGGCCAACGATACGGGCAAGATTAAAATCAAGAAAGTGACCGACAACACGGCCAAACACGTGGAGGTTGAAATCCAGTTGCAGCCCGGCACCTCGCCCGACATCACGATTGACGCGCTGTATGCCTTTACTGACTGCGAAATATCCATCTCGCCCAACACGTGCGTGGTGCTCAACGACAAGCCGGTATTCCTGACCACGGGCGAACTGCTCAGAATCTCAACGCACAACACCAAGGAACTGCTGCGCCGCGAACTGGAACTGCGCAAAAGCGAACTGTTGGAAAAACTGTTGTTTTCGTCGCTGGAAAAGATTTTCATTGAAAACCGCATTTACCGCAAGATTGAGGAATGCGAAACGTTTGAGGACGTGATTGCCACGGTGGACAAAGGCTTGAAACCGTACAAAAAGGACTTTTACCGCGCCATCACCGAAGACGATATCCTGCGCCTGCTCGAAATCCGCATCAAGCGAATCTCCAAATTCGACGCGTTCAAGGCCGATGAACTGATGCGCCGCCTGCTGGAAGAACTCGCGGAAGTGGAGGACAACCTGAAAAACATGACGCGTTACGCCATTGCCTATTTTAAGGATTTGCTGAAAAAATACGGCAAGGGACGCGAACGCAAAACCGAAATCCGCACGTTCGGGGCCATTGCCGCCAATGTAGTGGCCGCCGCCAACCAGAAACTGTTTGTCAACCGGAAAGACGGCTTTATCGGCTACGGACTGAAAAAAGACGAGAATACCGAACACATTGGCGAATGCTCGGACATTGACGACATCATCGTGTTCCGGCGCGACGGCAAATGTCTGGTCAGCAAGGTTCAGGACAAGGTTTTTGTAGGAAAAGACATCATCCACGCTGCCGTGTTCAAAAAAGGCGACGACCGGATGGTGTATAACCTGGCCTACACCGAAAGCAAGTCGGGCGTGACGTACGTGAAGCGTTTCCAAGTCACGGCCATCACCCGCGACCGCGAATATGACTTGGCCAAAGGCGGTGGCAAAACGATTTATTTCACCGCCAACCCCAATGCCGAAGCCGAGGTGGTTTCGGTGAAACTTACGCCCAGCAGCACGGCGCGGCTCAAGGTGTTCGACTACGATTTTGCCGAACTCGACATCAAGGGCCGCGAATCGCAGGGCAATATCCTGACCAAATACCCGGTCAAGGAAATCAAGCTGAAAACCGCCGGAACCTCAACCATGGGCGGCCTCGACATCTGGTTCGACGAGCACGTGAACCGCCTCAACACTGACAAGCGTGGACGGCATCTCGGCAATTTTGAAGGCGACGACCGGATTCTGGTTGTGTACAACGACGGCTCGTATGAACTGACCAACTACGAGATCACGAACCGCTACGAAAATCTGGCTTTGATTGAGAAATTCAATCCGGCGACGGTGGTTTCGGCGGTGCATTTCGACGGCTCGCTGTTCTACGTGAAGCGTTTCCGCATCGAAACCACCACGGCGGACAAGAAATTCCCGTTCATCACCGAAAACCGGGGGGCCAAGCTGATTATGGTGACCACCGACGCGCAGCCACAAGTGGAAGTGACCATGAAAAAAGACAAGAAAGACGAGACCGCCACCTACGACCTGGACGTGGTGGCCGATGTGAAAGGCTGGAAGTCGGTGGGCAACAGGCTCTCGGCCAACAAGATAACCTCCATCAAGCTGCTGGCCTCCAAGCCCGTAAACGACAAGAAGATCAAGATTGAAATCACCAACCCCGAAAAGGTGGCCGTGGACACCGAGGAAGCCGGAGGGGCGCAACTGGGAATGTTCGGGTAGCGGGAATAGTATGCTTTAAAAACACCAAACCCCCGGCTCCCAAACGCCGCCCCTGCGCAGGGGCGGCGTTTTTTTTGGGCGTTTACCAAAAAAACCACTACATTGACCTGAACCGCTTCCCGCCGAACCAGAATGGCAAAGAAGGTTCGGGCTTTTTGAAACATACTATTTTCCCCGATCAAACATATCCGATGAAATACCTCAGGGCCGGTGTGGTGTTGCTGCTGTGCGTGTTGCTGCTGGTTATTGCCTGCAATGTCTGGGTCGTCCGCACGTCGGCACCGTACATGTACGCCCGGCTCGACAGCCTGCCCGCCCGCCCTGCCGGATTGGTGCTGGGCACGAGCCGGAAATTCAGCGGCGGCGCGGAAAACCTCTTCTTCAAATACCGCATGGAGGCCGCCGCCCGGCTTTACCGAACCGGCAAAGTCAAGTCGCTGATTATCAGTGGCGATAACTCCTCGCGGTACTACAACGAACCATCAGACATGAAGAAAGCGTTGATGCGGCTGGGCGTACCCGAAGCCGCCCTCACGCTTGACTACGCCGGGCAAAACACGCTGCAGTCGGTGGTGCGCTGCCAGCGGCTATACGACCAGGACAGCGTTATCGTGGTTTCGCAGGCGTTCCACGGGGCGCGGGCCGTGTTCATTGCCCGCCGCTACCGGCTGCCGTTCATTGCCTACGCCGCACGCGATGTGCCTTGGCGGGCATCGGCCAAGACGCTGCTGCGCGAATACTTGGCGCGGCCCAAGGCGATTTTGGATGTGTATGTGCTTGAAAAGGACGAAACCGTTTTTGAAGAGGATTTGTAACCGCCCGCAACCGATGGCTTGGCATCCGTAAAATGCGGCTTTATCCGGCAGGAATGCCTTTTAATGAAAAAACGAAAATCGCGTTCGCAATCATTGGTTAATTTTGGCTGTTGCTGGCAAGGCAGGTTTTGCCATTTCAAAAGATACTGTTTTTATAACATTTCCCCGATTCCCTTGCGCAAACCCCTACTCGCCCTCATACCGGCCCTGTTCTTTCTCGCGATTTTCGGGACAGTCGCCGTCCAAGCCCAAACGGTGCGCACCGTGCAGGGCAAAGTGACCGACGCGGCCACCGGTGAGGGAATGCCCTTTGCCGCCGTTGCCTTCAAGGGCACTACCACTGGCACCACCACCGATTTCAACGGCCGCTACAAACTCACCTTCCGCACCCTCCACGATTCGCTGACGGTTTCGGTGATGAGTTACCAGACCCGCAGCAAGGCAGTTGACAAAAGCGCGGCCGTGCAAGCCATTGATTTCCAGCTTGCGCCCTCATCGCTGAGCCTCAAGGAAGTGCAAATCTACGCGGGCGAGAACCCGGCTTACAACATTGTGCGCAAGGTGGTGCGCAACAAGGAGAAAAACGACAAGCGGTCACTGGAATTTTACGAGTATGAGAGCTACAACAAGATTGAGATTGACGTGGACAACCTGTCGGAAAAGATGCGCAAACGGAAAGCAATCAAGAAGATACAACGCGTGATTGACAGTGTGCAGGCCATGGTGGGCGAAGATGGCAAGCCTATTTTGCCGATGTTCATCTCCGAGTCATTTTCCAATGTGTATGTGCGGCGCAATCCCGAAAAACAGCGCGAACACATCCTCAAGACCCGCGTGTCGGGCGTGGGCGTGCAGGACGGCACACTGATTTCACAGATGGCCGGATCGTCCTTCCAGGAATACAATTTTTACAAGAACTGGCTCAACATCCTGAACAAGGATTTTGTGTCGCCGATTGCCGATGGCTGGAAATCGTTTTACGAGTACTATCTGATAGACAGCACTGACGTGGGCGGGCATTTCTGCTACAAGATTGATTTTGAGCCAAAACGCGCCCAGGATTTGGCCTTCAATGGATCGATGTGGATTGACAAGGCGACGTACGCGCTGGTGCAGATAGACGCGACGATGGACAAGAGTGCCAACCTGAACTTTGTGGAGAAAATCAAGCTCCAGCAGGAACTCAAGCCCACCGAAGCCGGGCCGTGGATACCGACCAGCACCCGCATCCTGATTGACGTTGCCGAAATAGGCAAGCAGTCGGCGGGGATGCTGGCCAAATTCTACACCTCCAACGAGCGGGTGACCGTGAACCAGCCGCGCAGCAACAAGTTTTACGAGGCTGGCTTGGAACTCGAACCCAATGCGGCCCGCAAGGACGAGGCTTTCTGGGACGAACACCGCCACGAACCGCTGTCGGCCACGGAAAGGAACGTGTATGCCATGATTGACTCGATCAAGAACATCCCGCTCATCAAGTCGTACATCGAAATCGCCAACATCGCCGTCAATGGCTACAAGAAAGTGGGATCCATCGACGTGGGGCCGTATATCCTAGCCTACAACAACAATACCGTGGAAGGCCATTACGTGCGGATGGGCCTGCGCACCAACCTCGATTTCAGCAGCAAATGGGTACTGAAAGGCTACGCCGGTTACGGTTTCCAAGACCGGAGGCTCAAATACGGAGCCGAAGTCCAGCGTATTTTTTCACGCAAACACTGGACGCTGGCCGGTTACCGCCACAGCTACGACTTGGAGCGGGTGGGTTTGCTCAGCGAAGACGTGTACGACAACACGCTGTTTCTGATGTCGGCCCGGTTCGGCACCTTGCGCCGCCCGTTCATGTTGCGCAACAACCTGCTTTATTTCCAGACCGACATCACCCGCGGTTTCACGCAAAAAATAAAATTGCGGCAGTGGCAGTTCGATCCGCTGTATCCGTTCAGTTACTATACCGGAACGGACGGCACACAACCGGCAACGGACAATGATTTCCGCTCGTCGGAGATCACTTTTGAATCGCGTTTCGCGCAAAACGAACAGTTTCTGATCAACGACAACAGCCGCATCAGCCTCGGCACCGCCAAACCGGTACTCACGCTGCGCTACACCTTGGGGCTGAAAGGCGTGCTGGGCGGCCAGTTCAACTACCACAAACTGGACGCGAACCTCTCGCAAAGCATCAATGTGGGCACGTTGGGGCGCACTTCGTATTCGGTCAGTGCGGGCTACATTCCGTCCACCGTCCCCTACCCCATCCTGAAAGCGCATCTGGGCAACCAAACGCTTTTTTACATCACCGATGCCTACAACCTGATGAATTTCTTTGAATTTGTCAGTGACCGTTACGCCTCGGTGCAGGTGCAGCACAACTTCGAGGGCTTGGTTTTCAACCGCATCCCGCTCATCAAGAAGTTCAAGTGGCGGCTGCTGGCCACCGGCAACGTGCTGTACGGCAACCTGAGCGACCGCAACTACAACCTCGCCCCGCCCGAAAACAGCGTGAATATGCCCATCGGCCGGCTTGGCAACACGCCTTACATGGAACTGGGCTACGGAATCGAGAATATTTTCCGCTTCCTCCGCGTGGATGCCATCCACCGCCTCACCTACCGCGACAGCCCGAATGCCGATAAATTCGGCGTGAAGGTCTCGCTGCAATTCAAGTTGTGATTGCGGAAATAGTATCTTTTGGAAAGGCCAAACCCCTTCCTAAAAACTTACTTCTCCAAGGGATTCATGAAGGCACAGCCACGGAGGCCCCCTTGCCTTGCGGGGAGGAACCGGGGTTTTACCTTTTCGCGCGATACTATTCTGAAGGCCGTAAAACAGCCATTCTTCCCGTTTTTTGTAAAAAATACCTGCCATTCTGTCAGTTTTTCGCGCGGAAATCCTTACCTTTGCGTTCCTGATGTTCATTCACACGCACCGGAATATGGAACGCATCATCCAGCAATTAGACATACTGGCCCCGACCGACAAAGAAACCTGCGAACTGCCGCGCATCTCGAAAGAGGACAACCGGGGCAACAGCCGCAAACTGTACATTGAAAGCTACGGCTGCCAGATGAACTTTGCCGACAGCGAGGTGGTGACCGCCATTTTGCAGGAAGACGGCTTCGACACTACCGCCGACTACACCGCCGCCGACGTGATCCTGCTCAACACCTGCGCCATCCGCGACAATGCCGAGCAAAAAGTGCGCTACCGCCTCAAGCACCTGACCGCCGTCAAGAAAAAACGTCCCGGCGTGGTCATCGGGGTGCTGGGGTGCATGGCCGAACGCCTTAAAACCAAGCTCTTGGAAGAGGAACAACTGGTGGACATGGTGGTTGGCCCCGATGCCTACCGCGACCTGCCGCGCCTGGTGGAACAGGCCGATGGCGGCCAGCGCGGCATGAACGTGTTTCTCTCACGCGAGGAAACCTACGCCGACATCGCCCCCGTCCGGCTCAACTCCAATGGCGTGACGGCTTTCGTGTCTATCATGCGCGGCTGCGACAATATGTGTTCGTTCTGCGTGGTGCCGTACACGCGCGGCCGTGAACGCAGCCGCGACCCCGAGTCCATCTTGGCCGAAGTGCGCGACCTGTTTGCCAAAGGCTACCGCGAAGTAACGCTGCTGGGCCAGAACGTGGATTCGTACAAGTTCAATTCGGAGTTTGGAATTCGGCGTTCGGAATCAAATAGTATCCCGGCAAAACCGCAAACCCTCTTTCTTGACGGGGAGCAAAAACGTGCATCCGAAAGCCCGTTTCTTGCCGCAACGCCAGCGAAGGTGTCACATCCCGAAACTGTTTCCTTTGCCCAACTGCTTGAAAGCGTGGCACTTGTCCATCCCGGCTTGCGCGTCCGGTTCACCACTTCGCACCCCAAGGATTTTACGGACGAAGTGCTGCACACCATGGCACGGCACGAAAACATCTGCAAAAACATCCACCTGCCCGCCCAAAGCGGCAACTCGCGGATACTGAAACTGATGAACCGGACCTACGACCGCGAGTGGTACTTGGACCGTATTGCCGCCATCCGCCGGATTTTGGGCGCGGAATGCGGCATCACCACCGACACCATCACCGGCTTTTGCAGCGAAACCGAAGCCGAACACCGGGATTCACTGTCGCTGATGGAAACCGTGGGATACGACTACGCCTATATGTTCGCCTATTCGGAACGCCCCAACACCCCGGCAGCCAAAAAACTGCCCGACGATGTGCCGCACGAGGTGAAACTGCGCCGCTTGGACGAAATCATCACCTTGCAGCGCAAACACTCGCACCAAAGCAACCTCCGGAATGTGGGCAAAGTGTACAAGGTGCTGGCTGAAGGCTTTTCCAAGCGTTCAAGCGAACACCTGCAAGGCCGCAGCTCGGCCAGCAAAGTGATTGTGTTTCCGAAAAAACACCACAAAAAAGGAGATTACGTAAACGTGCTGGTTACCGGCTGCACCACCGGCACACTGCTGGGCGAAGCGGTGGACTGACGGTTGAAATGGCCGGATGGTTTCGGGAATAGTATCTTTCAAACCTGCCAAACCCGCCATGCCAAACCTGTGAGGTTTTGAAAACCCCACAGGTTTGGCAGGCTCCCGCAGGTTGTCCGGGATTTTGAATCCCGGACGCGGAGCCGCCGGATTTTCAATCCGGGCGAGTATGAAACAGTATCTTTTGAAAACCCGAAACCCGGCCACCGCATTTTCATTTCCTCATTTTCATTGATTGCAAATGGCTTCCGTAGATATATTGAGCATCAAGCAGCGGTTCGGCATCATCGGCAATTCGCCACTGCTGAACATGGCCATCGAGAAGGCCACACTGTCGGCCCCTACCGACATGACCGTGCTGATTACCGGCGAGAGCGGCAGCGGCAAGGAATCGTTTTCCAAAATCATCCACTCGCTCAGCAGCCGCAAACACAACCAGTTCATCGCCATCAACTGCGGCGCGATTCCCGAGGGCACCATTGACTCCGAACTTTTCGGCCACGAGAAAGGCGCGTTTACCGGCGCGGTGGATTCGCGCAAGGGCTATTTTGAGACGGTGAACGGCGGCACCATTTTCCTGGACGAGATCGGCGAGATGCCCCTGGGCACGCAGGCACGGTTGCTGCGCGTACTGGAAAACGGCGATTTCATCCGGGTAGGCTCGTCGAAAGTGCAGAAAACCGATGTGCGCGTGGTGGCCGCCACCAACGTGAACCTGCTGCAAGCCGTGGAAAAAGGCACTTTCCGCGAGGATTTGTACTACCGGCTCAACACCATCCCGATTTACGTGCCGCCCCTGCGCGAACGCGGCAACGACATGGTGCTGCTGTTCCGCAAGTTTGCCACCGACTTTGCCGAGCGTTACCGCGTCAAGCCCATTTCG
>JAYWIH010000083.1:0-53371 GCA_043789005.1 Sphingobacteriales bacterium | reverse complement strand
CAGGACTCGAACCTGCGACCTCCGGGTTATGAGCCCGACGAGCTACCAACTGCTCTATCCCGCGCCGTAAATTGGGAGTGCAAAGGTACATGAGTAATCCAACAAATCAAGTATCTTTGTAAAAAATTTCTTAAAAACCCGTGCCAGCGTTTTCCCCGCCCGCTACCGGCAATAACATCAACCCCCAATCAGAATGGAACACAAGGCCGGATTCGTGAGCATTGTAGGCAAGCCGAACGTGGGCAAGTCCACGCTGATGAACATTTTGGTGGGCGAACGCCTATCAATCATCACGTCCAAGGCCCAAACCACACGCCACCGCATCATGGGCATCATCAACGGCGAGGATTTCCAGATTGCGTATTCCGACACGCCGGGCATCATGAAGCCCGTGTACGAGTTGCACAAATCCATGATGCGGTTCGTGAATATGTCGCTGGAAGATGCCGACGCGGTGCTGTTTGTGACCGATATTTTTGAGAAACATGACGAGGAAGATGTGATCCAGAAACTCAGGAAGGCAGAAACCCCGGTTTTTTTGATCATCAACAAGATAGACTTGGCGGATGAAGCCCAAGTGGCGGAAAAGATAGAATACTGGAAGGAATACCTGAATCCGGTGGAGATATTCGCCATTTCGGCGTTGGAGCGGTTCAACACCGATGGCATCCTGCCCGCCCTGCTGGCGAGGCTACCCGAACACCCGCCGTATTTTGACAAGGATGCGCTGACCGACAAGACGGAACGCTTTTTTGCCGCCGAAATACTGCGCGAAAAGATTTTCATGAATTACAAGAAGGAAATCCCGTACAGTACGGAAGTGCTGATTCCGAGTTTTCAGGAAAAAGAAGACATTATCGTAATTCAAGCGACGATTTTAGTGGAACGCCCGACGCAGAAAGGCATCATCATTGGCGACAAGGGAAATATGCTCAAAAAAACCGGCATCATGGCGCGTGAGGAGATGGAGAAATTCTTCCAAAAGAAAGTATTCCTGGAAACCTTCGTGAAAGTGGAGCCCGACTGGCGCAACAAGGAACTCAAACTCAAACATTTCGGGTACAACGAATGAGTAAATGAGCAAGTGCGCAAATGAGCAAGTCTTGGCAAACTTCCCTTATTGCAAAATAGTATCTTTTCAAAACATCAAACCTGCCGTCTGTTTTTCTGATATTTTTTCAAAGACTTGCTTATCACGGCATATTACAATGCAGAATAAAAGTGAGTTTGTGGAACAGATGCGCAAAAGAACCAAACAGTTTGCGGTTCGTTCCATCCGCCTTTTTCAGGCTCTGCCCAAGACAGACGAGGCTCGCATCATCGGGAAGCAATTTTTGCGTTCAGCCACTTCGGTTGGAGCCAATTACCGGGCGGTTTGCCGTGCCCGTTCAAAAGCCGAATTCTTCTCCAAATTGAGTATAACACTTGAAGAAGCCGACGAATCGAAGTTTTGGATGGAAGTCATGATAGAATCTGAAATCATGTCTGAGCAACGGTTAGCAGGGTTGATGAAAGAGGCCGGGGAAATCACGGCCATTTTGACTACTGCCCGAAGTAACACTTAAAGCATTTGCTCATTTACTCCATTGCTCATTTACGATTCAACTAAACCATGACAAATATCATAGCAATTGTGGGCCGCCCCAACGTGGGCAAATCCACGTTTTTCAATAGGCTGGTGGAGAAACGCCAAGCCATCATGGACAACGTCAGCGGCGTGACCCGCGACCGGCATTACGGCCACGGCGAGTGGTGCGGCAAGTTTTTCACGGTCATTGACACGGGCGGCTACGTGGTCGGTTCGGACGATATCTTTGAGGAATCCATCCGCGACCAAGTGGAATTGGCCATTGAGGAAGCCAATGTGCTGCTGTTCATGGTGGACGCGGAAGCGGGTGTAACGGATTTGGACAAGGATTTTGCCAACGTGCTGCGCCGCTCGAACAAGCCGGTGCTGCTGGTGGCCAACAAGGCCGATACTTCCAACAAGGCCCACACTTCGGGCGAGTTTTACGCGCTGGGTATGGGCGAGGTCTATCCGATTTCGTCACAGACGGGTTCGGGTACGGGTGAACTGCTCGACGAAACAATCCGGCATTTTGAATCGGAAGGCATTGAAAACCCGAATGCGGGCATCCCGAAAATCTCAATCTTGGGCCGGCCCAATGTGGGCAAATCATCGTTTCTGAATGCCTTGCTGGGCAAACAGCGCAGCATTGTGACGGATATTGCCGGCACCACCCGCGATGCGATTGACACGCACTACCAGCTATTCGGCCAGAGTTTCATCATTACCGACACTGCCGGTATGCGCCGCAAAGCCAAAGTGACGGAAGACATTGAATTCTATTCGGTGCTGCGTTCCATACGCGCCTTGGAGGAATCGGATGTGTGCATTGCCATGCTCGATGCCACGCGCGGCATTGAAAGCCAGGATGTGAACATCATCGGCCTGGCCGAACGCAACCGCAAGGGAATCGTGATCATGGTGAACAAGTGGGACGCGGTGGAAAAAGACCAGAAAACGGCCAAGAAATTCACCGACGAGATCAACGAAAAGATTGCGCCGATGGATTACGTGCCGATTTTCTTCACGTCGGTGCTGGAAAAGCAGCGCATTTTCCAAGTAATCGAGAAAGCCGTGGAGGTGAACGCGCAGCGCAGCCGCAAAGTGCCCACTTCGGCGTTGAACAATGCGCTGCTGCCCGAAATAGAGCATTACCCGCCGCCCGCCATGAAGGGCAAGTACATCAAGATAAAATACATAACGCAATTGCCCACGCACACGCCGATATTCGCCTTTTTCTGCAACCTGCCGCAATACATCCTGAAGCCGTACGAACGGTTTCTGGAACACAAGATCAGGCAGCACTTCGGCTTTGAAGGTGTACCGATCAGCGTGGTGTTCCGCAAGAAGTGAAAATAGTATCTTCCAAAAAGCCAAAACCCGCTCCTGCCATTTCAGGGCGGGTTTTGGCTTTTTGGTATAGCAAGGTGAAAAGCAGGCTAACGGTTTGGGGCTTGGCGAAGTGGCGGGATTTTTAGCACTAAAGTTCGATAGAATTCCTAAAGTTGAACCTTGCACAAATGTTTCACAGAGGCACTTTAGTCAACATACTGCCAAAACGATGTTATCTGTTCGTTTCTTTGTTTATTTAGTTGATTTTTCATCTGTTTCCAAAAGTTAAATTTATTAGTTAAATATAAGATATATTATCTTCTATTTAACTAATAATTTCACCTTCCCAAAAACAAGCAATTAAATTTTTACATGTATATGGGTCTCCGCCGTTCTCGTTTATAGCCCATTGCCAGTCAACAATTGTGTTACTCGTTGGTATAAATAGGTCACTTCCATTTTCAAACTTTAATGTTAAACAACATTTAGTGTTCATAATTACATCAATTATTTCTTTCCTCATATTAGCAGCTAAAATTGTAGTTTTGCTGATATACTGTTTATCAATTGAAAATTTTGCAAAAGGATAGTTTTCATCAATTGAATTATCAATTAATTTTTCGTCTTCTGAGGTTATATCTTGACATATTAAATAATAACTTCCTATACATAATGTGAATGAGTCTCCAACAGAAAAGAAACTTATAAATTTTTTTAATAATAAATTTCTTAACAAATCAATATGTATCATTTCTTTTTTTATTTTAATTTTCAACAAGTTTCTGGCTAAATATTTTGTTTTTACAAGCATAAAATCACTGTTTTTATTTACCGATATTGCTTTTCAACATAAATGACAGATAATTCCTGAATAGACGCAAGTTTTCAAGTCTGAGCGATATTAATATTATCCTCTTGGAGGATCAAGTTTGCGTTGACATCTTTTATTATTGTCTTGGCAACCGGCTGGTTACCCTATATTTCCTTGCCTGAGCCAACCTGTGGCAATACGAAATACGCTGTTCGTGTCATGTCTACAGGCCCAGCCAAACAATCCGCGTCGGTTTTTGCAGGAGCAATGGCAAGTTCATGAAAGCGGGGGTTTGGCCTTTTGGAAACATACTATTTCGAAAACAGGAAAATCACGGATGGGAAATACGGTTTGTATCGTATTTCCCATCCGTGATTTTCCTGTTTTCGATTCACTGTTTCTTCCAGACTACCTTCTTGTCTTCAATCTTGGCTTCCTCTTGGGGCTTGCACGCAAACACCACCTTGCCCTCGCAGTCATACACGGCATTGCCGCTGCAAGTGCAACACAAGGCACCAGTCAATGATACGGAATATACAGTTTGCCCTTGGTAGCGGCCTTGGGTTACGGACCACGGCGTACAGTAGTCCGTTTCTCCGGACGATTTTTCAATGGCGGCCTTGAGCCAAGGCAAATCTTGGACGGGGTTGGCAACGCCGCAGACCGGGATTTTTCCGCTTCCTTCCGGGTTTATCGAGCCGCTTTGGCAGGCGGCCAATACCAAGAACAGGGCAAAAGGTAACAGGGTTTTCATGGCGGGGGTGTTTGGTTGCGGACAGGACACACGAAACCTCTCAATAGTTGCAGCCGTTTGAAAAAAATCACATTTCCAGTTCCACTACCGTATCGAAAGCGTTGGTATCCAGGCTTGGCAGCGTGAGCAGCACTCCGTCGGACGTTTGGGTGAAAGACACTTTCGCCTTGCCGGAAAACAGTTTCGCTGATTTTATATTTTTGCCAAAGGCGGGCAAGGCCAGCACCTTGTCTTTCCAATTCAGGATATGCACATATACCTTATTGCCTTTCTGCGTGGTCACGCCCCAATCGCGCGGACTGATCGGGCCACCCCGTGTGCCATAAACGGTCTCACCGTACGTTTTTGTCCATTCGCCAATTTCACCCAGGGTTTTCACGAATTCCGGCTGGATTTTCCCGCTTGGCATTGGCCCCACATTCAATAGGAGATTGGAATTGCTACCCGCATTGGTCACCAACAGTTGCACTAGTTTTTTGGTGGATTTGTAATTTCTATCATTGATGTCAAAGCCCCACGCGCCATTCATGGTCTCGCACATTTCCATCGGCAGCCCGCCAATTTCGGTGGTATTGTAGCCGAATGTGTTTTGTCCCGGCAAGTCACGCTCGAACATTTGGAAATCCTCGCCCGCAAACGGAGCCACGTGGTGGTTGTTGCCAATCATGCAGGCGGGTTGCAGCCTGTGAATCAGCGCGTAGGTTTGTTCCAGCCGCCAGTTGACCTTGGTGTCGCGGTGGCTCTTGTTATGTTCCTCTCTCGCTTGGTCCCACCATCCGTCAAACCAAATGCCTCCCACCGGCCCGTAGTTGGTCAGCAGTTCGGTCAGTTGCGCATCCATGTAATCCAGGTATTTGTTGAAGTCGCCGCTTTCGGGCCGCCCGGTGAAACCCTGGCCGGTTTTGCCGCGCGGAAAATAATCGGGATGATGCCAGTCGAGGTGCGAGTGGTAGAAAAAGAGCTTGATGTCTTGTTTGCGGCACTCTTCAGCCAAGGCTTTGAGTACGTCTTTTTTGTAAGGTGTGCGGTCAATTATGTCATATTCAGACACCTTGCTGTCGTACATGGCAAAGCCATCGTGGTGCTTGCTGGTAATGGTAATATATTTCATGCCCGCTGCCTTAACCATTGCCACCCAATCGGCAGCATTAAAATCAACCGGATTAAAAAAAGCGGGCAGATTTTCATAATCCTTTATCGGTATTTTCTGTTCGTTCATCACCCATTCGCCATTGGCAAGCACACTGTACACGCCCCAATGAATGAATAACCCGAATTTTGCATCCTGAAACCATTGGCGGGCTTTCAGGTTTTCGGGAGCTGGCTGGTAAGGAGTTTGTGCATCCGTGGATGCTGGCAGAAATGACATTCCCAGCATAAGGACAAGGAAAATAGCGTACCTGTGTTTCATGGTGTTTTTTGTTTTCTGTTATGCCCCACCAAGGTAAGCGATAAATGGAAATTTCAAAATGATGTTCTGCAATGGTTCCGCAATAAGCCGTGGGGTTTGGCCTTTTGGAAAGATACTATTGTTTCTCAAGCAATGGTATGTTTTTGGAATTCAAAACCTGGCGCAAGACTCCGGACGGCACGCTTTTTTACGTTTCCTGCCCAACCAACAAGGCGTTTTTTTCGATGGAAACCAAAAAACATTCGTTCTGGCACCGCAATGGGCTTTCATTGACCCTCACCGGGTGTTTTCTGGTTTTCTGGGCCGGACAGGCATACACGGGCTGGCAGGTGCATAACCAGGAACTGACCGAAAACGGGGCGGCGGCCATGGCATTGGGCAGCTATCTGCGCAGCGGGCATTTCATGTCGGCCACGTTTGAGAATTGGGAAAGCGAATTTTTCCAGATGGGCATTTATGTGTTGTTCACGGTTTTCTTGCGGCAGCGCGGTTCGGCTGAATCAAAACCGATGGAAGAGCCGGAGGAAACAGACCGCAAGCCCCAAGCATCGCCCAATGCCAATTGGGCTGTGCGGAAAGGCGGCTTTTGGCTGCTGGTTTACAAAAACTCGCTGAGTCTGGCGTTTGCCGCCTTATTCCTGTTCAGTTTTGCCATGCACGCCATTGGCAGTTACCGGAGCCATCTTGATGAGCAGCAAGCGAAACGGCAACCCGCCGAAACTTGGCAAAAATATTTGGCTGGCAGCGAATTTTGGTTTGAATCGTTGCAAAACTGGCAGAGCGAATTTGTAGCGGTGCTCAGCATCGTGGTGCTCAGCATTTTCCTGCGGCAGCAAGGCTCACCGCAATCCAAACCCGTGGATGCCGCAAATTCGGAAACGGGAACCTGAAGCATCCGGCATCGCTTTCAAGGTCGCGAATGTCAAGGCGGGGTTTGGGCCTTTCAAAAGATACTATTTTCTGTGGGCGCACCGCTCAGTTTTTACAAAGGAATTCATCGGCCTCATAACGAAACCCCATGAAATCGCTGGTAAAAGAGGCATGGATGGGGCAGCAATACCCCGCATCGCGATCCGGCAGGCACAATTGCTCGAACAGGCTGTGATAGAACGCTTCCAGATCTAGCGTGGGGTAGCGCGGCAGCAGAGAATATAAATTCAGCCCGCGCGATACATATCCGGTTATATGAAGCATTGAATAATGCTCGCCGCCCCCGGTTGTATCCTTGAAAACCATGAACACGTCAATGCCAACCCGTCTGCGCACAGCCAGTGGCAGGCCGCAAACGCCGTTGGCTGTACTTGTGCAATTCAATAAGCGTTCGTGACCGGGAAAATGCCGCAGCCAATGCCGCACCGGCTGGCTGTCGTCGCACAGGAAAATCCCGGGGCCGATTTCCTGCCAGCAAATTGTATTCGGAATGGTATCCATGCTTAAAACCGTAACCGTGCGAAAAAGCCCCCGTTTACTCCGGAAGCGGTGTCTTTTGTTTGTATGCCTGAAGCACGCACATAAAAAACGTGTGCCACTGCCCGCAAACAAGAAGGCCGGTTCTTTCGAACCAGCCTTCGTTTGTGTGTGCGGCAAGAATGCAAGGGGCTTATTTTTCGCCCGCACCCTCTTGCAGCGCCTGCAGGTTCACGAACGAAGTGGCAATGCGGGTCAGGGTCTCGTCCGCATCCTTTTCCTCGTCGAGCGTGGCTTGCAGCAGTTCGGCGGCTTCGGTGTAGCCCAGCATCTGGGCCACGGTTCGCAGCGAGCCATACGAGGCTATCTCGTAATGCTCCACTTTCTGGGCCGCCATGATCAGGCCGCAATCGCGCACCATCGTGCCTTCTTCAGTACTGTCAATGATTTCCTCGCCTTCCTCGATCAAGCCTTCCATGGCCTCGCAGGTTTTGGCTTCCACATCTTCGCCCAGCAGGCTGAAAACCTGTTCCAGACGCTCCACTTGCACTTCGGTCACATCCAAGTGTTCTTCAAAAGCCTGACGCAGCTCAACAGAGGTTGCCTCGCTGGCCATGGTCTGCAAAGTGTCGGTCAGGTGCGTTTCCGCCCAGTAAATGTCTTGCAATTGCTCCACGAATAAGTCGCGGAGAGCCGAGTCTTCCTGTTGGTTTTTCATGATTTAAATGGATTGGGTTGGAATAATACGTTACCGGTGAGGGTTCATCGGATACGGTGGGAGGGTTAAATTCCCGTGCCAGCCACCCGCATCTGCCACAGGGCGCGGCCACCCCGGAAACACCACCGGCGCATTGAGGAAAAGCCGCCCCGACCACGGTTTCCGCAGTTGCGCCGCATAGCCGGAATACTGAAAACCAGCGTTGCAGACAATGTTTTGGCAGCGTTAAATTGAAGTGGCACTGTAATTTTACTGACCGGTAAAAGCGGGTTTGGCCTTTTTAAAAGATACTATTTCTAAAGCCGAGCCTTTTGTGGCGTTTACTGTAAAACAAGTCATATGATTGTGATATCACATCCCCAAGGCTGGGAAATTATTTTCCAACGTTCGCACGGCTTGTTGGCGGCACAAATCGGTTTCTATTGGCAGCAGTCGCAGCGACCCGCCCGGTGGCTCGAAACGCTGGTTGCCATTGCCGAACACGACGATGCCCAAGAGGATTTCACGGGCAACAACTACATTACCGAAGCCGGTGCGCCAAAAAACTTCAAGATGGACGCAATCTCGCTGGAGCAGCCGCGCAACATCACCGATTATTCGTACCGCAAAAGCCGTTGGGTGGGATTGATGGATTCGATGCACGTCAGTTTTATCTATGAACCTAAACGGGGCATGGACAAGGCGATGGACAAGCTGCTCGACGAGCAGCGCGAAAAGCAGAAACAAACACTCAAGGCTCTGAAAACCAGCGCGAAGGAAGCCCAATACGCCTACGAACTTGTGGAGTGGTGCGATGCGTTTTCGCTGCTGCTGTGCCAGAATTTGATTCAGCCCGAAGAGCGGAAAATGGACATCAGCCGCGGGCCCGACGGTACAATGCATCAGGTTTGGCAACGCCAAGCCGATGAAACGCTGGCCGTGGAACCGTGGTGTTTTGAAGCGGATGCCTTTGAAGTGACCTTGGAAAGCCGGTTGGTGACGCAATTGAAATTCAAGGACGACTTTGAACTGGAAAAAGCCTTGAGGGTAGCCGAAATCACCGAGAAAACGTGGAAATTCAGGAAATAAACCAAGCAAAATACAGTGCAGACCGCCAAAGTCGCCGGTGCGCCGACAAGGAAACCTTGAAAGTTCATCCTTGAAATAGTATCTTCCAAAAAGCCCAAACCCCTCCTGTCATTTCAATGACGTTCATTCAAGCCATGCCGAAAAACGCCGCGTTTGATTACGGAATTGATTTCAAGCAGACCGATTTCCGGCAGCATCCCGAACTGTACCGCGTGGGCAAAGGCGAGCAGGGCGTGTTGCTGGTGGAACCGTACAAATCGGAAATCCTGCCGTTCTGGCGTTTTAGAACCGAAGAGATAGCCCGCCAATCGGCCACGAAAATTTACGGGCTGTTTGAGGAATATCTGAAACAAAATGACTTTGTGGGAGCCGACATGGCGCGCAAATTCCTGCAAATGGGCTTTACCCGTGCCCGCCGCTATGCCAACTACAAGGGTGGCAAAAAATACGCGGATGGGGCCGAAGACAAAACCACCGGCTTGGAATACCCGCATTCGCAAGGCAGCCGCAACAAGGGCAACGCCCGAAACACCCGCCAGCCTGATGCCTACACCAGCGAAAAGGCCAAGGCCGCCGAAGTATTCAAACAGCATTGGGACAAGGCCAAAGCCAACCCCGAATACATGGCGCAAAAACAGGCCTTCACCGAAAAATACGTGGATGCCAACTGATGGGTTTGACTTTTTGGAAAGATACTATTTTGGCAAGTAGTGTCAGTTGCTCACAACCGACACGCGGTTTCTTAAAACCGCGCGATTTCGGATGAATCGGCGGTTCGGGCTTTTTGAAACATACTATTTTGACCGCAACCGACAACGCCCCCGTGGCACAAAGCGGTAAGCCTTGCGCCACGGGGGCGTTGTCGGATTCCCGTTTTTCGGGAAGAAAAAAACCGGTTATCTGGAGGCGGAAGCCGAACGCAGGTACGTGCCGATACGGTCGCGGCTGGCTTCGATGCTTCTGAGTTGGCGCGTCAGTACTGATTTCAGGTCGGTTGGCGTGTCCTCGTCGTTGATTGCCTTTTCATATGCTGCCATTGCCGCGCTGTCGCCAAAGTGGCAAGATTCCAGGATGGCTTCGCGGTCGTGGCCGGTTACGGCGGCTTTCAAATCCATCCAAGCCTTGTGTATTTGTCCGCTGATGGTGGTTCCCTTTTCAGGCTCGCCACCCAAGCGCAACACTTCGCTCTGCAATTCCTCGCGGAAAGAGCGGCTTTCCTGAATCAGGTTTGAAAACATCATTTTCAAATCGGTGTCACTCATTTCCACATCGTTGGTGGCTCTTTCGTAGCCCTCGATGCGGTCATTGATGATTTCGACCAAGTCTTTAACAACAGAAACTGATTCGCTGGTGGTTGCCATGATAATGTGAGGTTTAATGGTAGAATTTATTGGACTTGTAGTGTTAAACCCAAAAAAACCATACCAATGCCGGGTTTTGGTCTTGAATCGCCGTATTGCGGTGGCGGCTGCGCAGGTGTGGAAAATTGCGGCTAAACTGTGCATTGTCCGCCCCGGAGCAGGCCACGGCTGCCTCAAAAAAATAAAGCCGGAAAATTTTCCCGACTTTATTTACTGTTACCTTAACCTATCTAACCTACGTAAAGATTTACCGTACGTATTCTCTTTGTGCATCTCTCGGGCGGGTTTGCGCCTGCGAAAAGATACTATTTTCTTTTGGCTGCCGTAATGGTATCCAGCCGGAAGTTCGCTTTTTCACCTGCCGCGTTTCGCCTTCCGCTTCTGTTCATTGTTCGGGTTCACGGTTGCATCCTCGCGCACTTCGTTGTAACCTTCTTTTTTGTTCATGTTCGTTTCCTCCGAATGCGAAATTGATTCGCGGTCGGTGGAGTGGGGGATGTCACTTTTCTTGTCCGCATTGGCATCTTTCCGTGCCGGATACGCTTGGTAAGTCCCGATGAGACTGTAAAAAGACAATTCCATTTTCCTTGGCCTGTTTGTATGGATATGTTGCAATCTTTTGCAATCTTTCAGGTTGCGATTGTACAAAACAAGAAGTTAAAACAACTGTGCCAGCCCGTTTTGGAAGTCACCGGTCGAACGAGAATATCTTCCCGTCGGCATTGCGTTTGCCCAAGTAGCTGTCGCGGATGAGTTCGGCACTGATCAGGCTGAACGTAATGCCGTTGCCTCCGAAACCCAGCGCAAAATACGTGTGCGGCATCTGGCTGATGGTTCCGATGTAGGGCAGGCCGTCTTTGGTTTCGGCAAAAGTGCCCGCCCAGTAAAAATCCGTGGCAAAGGGCAGGTGCGGCAGTTTCTTGGCAAATGCGTTTTCCAGTTGGCGTTTTTTCTTTTCCAAAAGTGCGTCGCGTTTGGCGGGGTTGTAAAACGGCTCGTCCTTGCCGCCAATCAGGATGCGGCGGTCGGCGGTGGTGCGCATATACAGGTATGGTTGCGCGGTTTCCCAAACCAGCGCGTCGCCCTGCCAGAACTCGCCCGCCTTGCCGTCCAAAATCGGTTTGCTGATGATGGCAAACGTGGAATTGAGTTTGATGATGCTTTTGTCGGGCAGGTGATCCCGCGATTCGTAACCCGATGCCATGACCAGCCGCCGGGCCTTGATGGTGCATTGCTTGTCGGTTTTCAGTTCCACGCCGCGCCGGTTGTGCGTTATTTCGGTTATGGTAGTGGTGTCGTATATTTTGGCTCCCATGCGCAGGCAGGCTTGCAGCAGGGCTTGCGTGAGTTGGTAGGCATCCACTTGGGCGGCCAAGCCCGAGAGCAGGGCGGCAGGAGCCGGAAAGCCGAACTTGTCTTTAACCGCTGGCTTGTCGAGCCAGTTTATGTCCACGCCCAGCTTTTTGCGGGCCGCGAATTCCTTTTCCAGCAAGTCCACATCCTTGCGCGTGGAGGCGTGGAAAAGGCTGGTTTTGCGTTCAAAAGCCACATCTTCCGTCAATTCGTCCTCACAGATGGTTTGGAGTTTCAGGATGGATTCGGCGCATAACTCGTAGCTGCGAAAAGCGTTTTCGCTGCCGATCATGCCGGTCAGTTGGTGCAGCGGCGTGTCTATCTCGTATTGCAGCAGGGCGGTGCTGGCGCAAGTGCTGCCCATGCCCGCGTGCCGCCGATCCACGAATACCACCGCAACGCCCGCCTTGCACAAGTGGTAGCCTACCAAGGCTCCGGTAATGCCCGCACCGATAACGGCCACTTCGGTGTCGGTGTTTTCAGAAATAACCGGATATGTGTGGGCAAACCCGTTTTTGAGTAGCCAATAGGGATACTGCGAACGTAAATCCATAAATGTAAATATGTAGGGTGCGAAAGGGGGTTTGGGCTTTTTGAAAGATACTATTTTGCCGTACCGCCGGTCAGACACTGTGTGTCAGACCGGCATCGCGTATCGGCTTTCGGATGAAAAGGCAGGTTTGGCCTTTTTGAAAGATACTGTTTTTGAAGAATGCTGTTTTGCAAAATCCGGGTTTTTAAAACACAATCCCGTCAGTAAAGGCTCCACCGTTTGGCTCGTGCCGCCACCATGATGGCCACAAGCACAATACCCGCCATTGCCGCGTAGGCCACAATCCGCGAAGGGTCTTCGGACTGGTACTGCCGCGCGGCAATGCCGAAATAAGCCCACATCACAACCAGCCCGAAAAACACGCCATTGGTCACCAGTACCATGTAGGCCGTCAGGGCAATGCCAACCAGTATCAGCAATACCGCCCATATATTGGTGGTGAAACCGAAACCTCCCCAGCGCACATCTACCAGCCAAGCCGTGATGTTGGCGATGGTAGCGATGGAAATCCAGCCCAAATACACCGAAAACGGCACGTGGACAAACCATTTTTCGCCCCGGCTGAGGGCATTGAAACCGATGCCCAGCCGCTGGTAGATGGTTACCAGCGTGGCCAGAAACGCCAGCATGATGCCCACCGAAAGCAGCGTGAACTCGTAGTGCCACGCCACAATCCACGCCATGTTAAGCACGCAGCTCAACATGAACAGGCCGCCCATGCGCGAAACCACGGCATCGGCAACGCTGGGGCGGCGGCTGAAAAGCGGACGGATCTGGTAAATGCAAAACGCCAGCAGCAGTGTGTAAATAACGCCCCATATCGCAAAAGTGAATCCGGCTGGCACAAACAGGTTCGGGTATTGGCCGGAAAGCTCACCGGTTGTCTTGCCGTTGATGGGCAGGGCGTTTGCCAAGTAATTCACCGCCACCATGAGCAGGAAGAAAATGAAATTGAGCACTTGCAGCACCTTGACTCCCGGACGGTTGGCAACGGCGCGGGCATCAGGCTGGCTATCGAAAATGTTCTGTTCGCGGATCATGTAGATGGGTGGTTAACGTTGCCAGTTGTTTTCCGACAAAACCAGAAAGGAAGCCGGAAGCAGGTTTGGCGTTTTTGAAAGATACTGTTTTGCGGCGATGCCGCCCCGCAAGAAACTCATTTTTCAACCGGCTTAGCCACTTTCGGGCGACTTTCCCTTTCCACTTCGCTCCGCACAATCCTAACCGCATCCTCGTCGGGTTCAATGCCCTTGCCAAATTTGTGGGCGTATATTTTCGTGAATTCGGCCCCGAAATAAAGGATGGCCGACGTATAATATATCCAAACCAGAATGACAATGATGGAACCGGCCGCACCGTAGGCCGAACCCATGTCAGACCGCGACAAATAGGTGTTTATCAGGAACTTGCCGATCATGAAAAGTAACGCAGTGAACACCGATCCGGCCAGCGCGTCTTTCCAGCGCATCCTCACATCGGGCAGCACCTTGAAAATGACTGCGAAAAGCGCGGTGATCACCGCAATGACAACCAAGTTGTTGATGACATAAAAAGCCACCACCGCCACGTCGGCCAGCAGCCTTTCGAGCCTGTCGCTAAATACGTTGAGCAACGCACTCACTACCAGCGACACGAGTAGCAAAAACCCGATGCTGACCAGTATCGAGAAGGAAAGCACCCGGTTGATGATGATTTTAAGCCAGCCCCTCTTGGGTTTTGCCTTCACCGACCAGATGGTATTGAGCGAATCCTGCATCTCGGTGAAAACCCCGGTGGCACCGATAAGAAGCGTAATGATGCCGACGGTGGTTGCCAAGGGTGTCTGTCCAGAAAATTCCACACTTTTCAGCATTTCCTGCACTTGTATGGCGGCATCGTTGCCCACAAAACCGCGTATCTGGCCATACACGCGTCCCTGCACAGCCTCGCGTCCGAAAAAAACACCGCACAAGGCAATGACTATTACCAGCATCGGGGCCAGCGAAAAAATGGTGTAGTAGGCCAGCGAGGCACTCATTTTCAAGGCGTTATCGTCTATGAATGCGCTGAAAGAGTCTTTCAGGAGCATCCACGCATTTTTCAAGCGGAGTTTCATAGGGTTCGGGTTTGTGAGCATACACGTACCATTTCAGTGCCAAATGCCCCGTATGCTTGCAGGCAGCGAAAATACCAGCAGCATGGGTACGGATTTCCGCACTTCTCCCCAACTCCTGAAAGTTTGCCGGTTGCGGTTCAATGGCAGGATTATTTTAGGCCGTGCTTTCCGGTAGCAAACCACTTGCCCTGAAACTTTTCCCTGATACCGTTTTGCCATGAAAAACCTGCTTTACATCGTTGCCTTCGTGTTGCTGATTGGTTGGGCCATCGGGGTGTTTGCCTACAGCCTCAGCGGACTTATCCATATTGCACTCATCATCGCGGTGATTGCCATTGTGTTGAGTCTGGTGCGCGGAAACACCAAAGCCTGACAGTCGAAACCACAAACCCAACCCGCAAAAGACATGGGAATCATGCTTGCCTTATTGGTCTTTATTTTGTCGGTGGCAACCGGCCTGCTGGTGCGCCAAGCCGTAAAAGACCGCCGACGGGTGTTCGGCAAACCCCGCACGGGCGGCGATGCCCAAATGCGCGATGTGCTTGCCCGCCTGCGGCGGCAGTCTGTGCGCATGGGCCGCATCTGAACGCATCGTCCGCACCCACATTTGTGTTGCGGGTGGCAAATAAATCGTGTTTCCTTATTTTCCCAATAACCGCCGGTTCCGCTATGAAAGCAGTCCTGACAGGATTTGAATGTTTCCTACTGCTGGCAACGGCACTTCCGTTTGTCCGCCGACCTTATTGGTGGATCCGCATTTTTGATTTCCCCCGCTTCCAGCTTGCCTTCCTGCTGCTGCTGACCATTGTACTCCACCTGTCGTTCTTCTATCCGCACTCGTCCGGCGGCTTTGTGCTTATCGGTCTGTTGTCGGTTGCGCTGCTCGTCCAAATGTATTTCATCTACCAGTTCACGCCGTTTGTGGCCAAGCGGGCATTGGCGGCAACCAAGACGGACAAGCAAAACCGGATCCGCATGATGATGGCTAACGTGAAGATGGACAACACAAATTACCGACGCTTACTCGATATTGCCCGCGATACCAATCCCGACCTGTTCCTGCTGTGCGAACCCAACCGCCAGTGGTGTGAGGGTACACGGGAATTGGCGGAAGCTTTCCCGCATTCCGTGCTGCAACCTCTGGAAAACACGTACGGAATGATGCTGTATTCAAAGTTGCCGCTCGAAGACACGGAAGTGCGGTTTCAGGTCATGGACGGTATCCCCTCCATTTTCACTACGGTGGTGTTGCGTTCCGGGCAGCGCATCCGCTTGTACTGCCTGCATCCGCAGCCGCCCCAGTTCAACTCGAACACCGAAGACCGCGAGGCCGAGTTGCTCATGACTGCCCGGATCGTGCAAAAATCGGGTGAGCCATCCATTGTGGCTGGCGACCTCAACGACGTGGGCTGGTCTTACACCACCAAACTGTTCCAACGCATCAGCGGCTTGCTCGACCCGCGCATCGGACGCGGGTTTTTCAATACGTACAGCGTTTTCGTGCCGTTTTTCCGCTACCCGCTGGACCATGTGTTTTATTCGGAACATTTCAAACTGGTGGATTTGAAGAAACTGCCCAGATTCGGTTCAGATCACTTTCCGGTCTGCATTGAGTTGCAATACGAGCCGGATGCCGCGCACCAGCAGGAAGTGCCACAAGCCGATGCCGCCGACCAAGCCGAAGCGCAGGAAATGATTGAGGAAGGTTTGGAAAAAGCCGGGGAAAAAACTGTAGGCTGATGCAAACCGGGTTTGGCGTTTTCAAAACATACTATTTTTCAGTCCATAGTCCACGGCTAACAGTCCACAGGAAAAAGCAATACAGGTTTGGTCTTTTTAAAGCATACTATGGTTCGTAGCTAAAAATATTCTCGACTATTTGAGGCCTGATTCGTGAGATTCAGGCTTTTTTGCGCCATTTTAAATAGTCAAAAAAACATATATAATTGCTGAAAAATAACAAATAAATACAATATTGCCGTGTCGGATTAGTATGAAAATCTCCCTTTGATAGTCCCAATGTCAACCTTCATAGCAACGAAATGATTTACCTTACTTTTGATAGTAACATTTGGATTTATTCGCTTGATGATTCTTGGCGAATTGAAAATGAACTTGATTACTTGGAGCCATGGGTTGAGAGCGGGGAGGTAGTATTATTACTACCAGAAATAATACTTGCGGAGTGGAATAAACATGAACAAAAGCAGGTTGAAAAACGGAAAGACAAGTTAGAACAATTTTTTCAAATGGCAGAGGAGATTCTGCCTTCGGCATTTTTCGCTGAGTACAAAAGCCCAAATGCTCAGAATGAAATCATTTCAAGTCAATTGCAACGTGTAAAGAGTATTATAGATAAAGCTGAAATAATACCTGTAAATCAAGAAATTGAGAAAAGGGTGATTGAATGTGGGATAGCTAAGAAGGCTCCCATGCACGAAAAAAATAGCACTGCGGATGCAATAATAATTTACTCGCTAATCAATTATGCAGAATCAAACCAAGGCAATCACTACTTTTTCATTTCAGGGAACACAAAGGACTTTTTTGATAAAAAATTTGGCAATAAAGAGATTCACGGCGATCTGAAACCTGATTTTGATAGATTAAATATCAAAGCGTACACAACATTACGCCAATTAAATTATGAGTTGAGAACATTGTATCAATTGGATGTAAGTCCCGATTTTGAACGAAAAAGGAAGCAGAGAATCCAAAGAAAAATCAAAGAAAAAATTTATAATCCTGAATATGAGAAGATAACGGCAGACAATGAAAGTTCTTTCATACAGAATCTCAATATGATGGATTTGATTTTGAAGGAACTAAAGCCAACAAAAGAACAGGTCATTTTTGTGCTGGCACTTGTTGACTCAGATACTGCTTACGAAAGAAAATTTTACGAAAATTTGGATAATGCTATTTGGTTTCAAATTTTAAAAAAGAAGAATGTTTTTGACTCCACAAATAATCCTTCACTTATTCAGGTAAAAGACGGTTTTCAGATTCCTTATTGGGAAGTGTTGAGTTATTTGGAAAAACTATCGCTGAAAATTAAAGATGGCAATGAATTACAGTTAGTAGATGAATTAGTTTTCATAATAACAGACGTATCAGGAAAGCCTAATGACAATTATAAAACTTGGTATTATTTCATCAAAATAATAACTAACCTGCCCAATGAAAAGGTTACAGATGAAGTTTTAAATTTTATCCCAGTGTGGCTTATGGGAAGAGATAATGCAATAAGCCACACACAGGAACTGTGCCAAGGATTACTTCCCAAATTTTTAAATAATAACCCAGCAATTAGGGATGTTAAAAAAGCTGAATTAATTCTTGATTATTTATTTCAGGTAGAGAAAGCAGAAGGAAAACAAGAAAGCAGATTAATCAGGAAAGGCAATAGTTTTTATTCAAAATTGTATTTGCACTTTTTATCAAATGCGTTTACAATAGGAAATCTTACTCCTAAGATCGTAAAGTATTGTTCGAGTAACTTTATACTGGAATTAGGTAGGACAATCAAAAAAATGTTGCTTGACTATCCTAAAGGTATCAATTTGGTGGTACAGGATGAAGTTGAAGAACATGAAATTAGGGTATTCATTGATGGGGAAGATCTTCTAATATTTTCCATTAATGAAAATGAAAATATCAATTTAATATACACAATTCATGGTTTTGAAGACTTAACAGAAGATGAGATAAAGAATGCACTTGTTGAATCATTGATAAGTCAAGGTATTAGCTACACACCTATTAAGGATCAGTCTGATGCTTTTGAAAGATTAAAATATGCGTTGAATAACGATCTTGTCTCCGGACTTGGATTTGACGCAATAGGCAAGTTAGGAGATGAATATCAAGATAGTGAAAACGTTTTAGCTGTTTTTTCTCTTATTTTCCGTGAATTGCTTGACGAGAAAGCAAGGCAAAATCCAAAAGAAGCATTGGCCCTGCTTAGAATCTTTTGCTATGATAAGAAATACCGTATCCCTTTTTATAAAAGAATTGCTTTATATGTAGTTGATCGAAATTGGAAGACAACTAAGAGTTTGTTTTGGGAATTGGCCAAAGATAGTGATGCTTTGAATCTTTTCTCAAACTATAGTTACTACAAGGAGCTTTATGACTTGCTGAAAAACAACCAAAAATACTTAACTGTAACTGAAAAAAAACTACTTCAAAAAATAGTTGACCGAGGCGAACAAAATGAAGCTAATGAACAGGATAAGGAGCATCCTGAGTATTGGCAACTTCGTTGGTATTCAGCATTAAAAAACACGATTCCATTCAAAGAAAAATACATTTCATTATCTGCGTCATTAAATACTACCAGCGAGTACTATGAAAATTTAGGTGAGATTACGTTTAGTAGTGGCTCGGTATCGCCAAATTCTACAGAGGAACTTCTACAAAAAACTAATTTGGAAATTGTTGATCTGCTACTTTCGTTTCAACCAGAAAACGGCTGGGAAAAACCTAATATTAGTGGTTTGTCCGACGCATTAGGAAGCGCGGTCGAAACTGAACCGCAAAAATTTGTTAATGAAATTCAATTATACAAAAATGTGTCTTATTTGTATGTTTATCGTATTTTAAATGCTTTAAGTGAGGCTTGGAAAAAGCAAAACAATTTGGATTGGAATAATATTCTTGATTTCTGTTTGTTATACATCCAGAACGAAAGATTTTATTCAGGAGAACTTCAAAAATCGAATGATGGCTGGAATGCAACTGCAGATTGGGTGGCAGGTGCTGTTGCCAGATTGCTAACCGATGGAATGCAAAACGACAAAAATGCTTTTGATCTTAAATTGTTGCCAATCGCAAAAGCAATACTTCAAATACTTGCGAGTAATTTGAAATTTGAAATTTTCAAGGAGACGAGTATAAATTATCCAACTTATTCGCTTAACTCGACAGCAGGAAAAGTATTAAGGGCATTACTTGATTATTCGTTAAGAAGAGCCAGAAACCTTGAATCTGATAATAAAACACAAAGATGGGAGGATGATGTAATAGCAATCTTTGAAGAAACTTTCAAAAAAGGAATCATTGATGGCTATATTCTTACGGGTTGGCATTTTGAACAATTTTATTTTTTAAATCAAAGCTGGTCAATTAGCCAAGTAAAGAAAAACTATCACCTTGAAGACAAACAATGGCTTGCGTTCATAAGTGGTTTTGCCTTCGGGAAACCTCCATTTAACAAAAATGTTTACTATTTGTTTTATCCTCATTATGAAAGAGCAATTGCAAATAATATTCATATTGACAACGGCTCTGACTATGGATTGATTAGACATATTATTGCCTTTTACTTTTGGAAGTTTGAGGATTTGAAAAGTGAAGGACTTTTGATAAAATTAATCGAAAATGCAAAACCAGCATCAATTCTTGGCCTCATTAATTTCGTTTCGCAGCAGAGAAATTATCCTAAGAATTTGGATATGGAGGAAGCAAGTAAGTTTGAAGAAATGATCCTAAATCTCTGGAAGTGTATAGCTGATAAATATGAGAATACACAGATTGAAGAAGAGAAAGAAATGTTGGTCGCACTTTCCCGCCTACTCGTATTTGTTCCAAAATTGAATGAAGAATATACGGCATTGGTTTTAAAATCAATCATATTTTTCGATAGATACTTTGACTCCCATAACTTAATTGGGAAAATTGCCGAACTGAAATCAAAAGGGAACTCAATAGAAACAGCAAAAAATATTGGACGAATTTTAATTTCTATTCCTTCCAATATACCTTTCTTTGAAGGAGACTTTTCAGTTATAGAGGAACTGGTAGCCTTTCTTTATGAACATGAACAAAATAAGGTTGCTGACGATTTTTGCAATAAAATGGTGAAACAAGGAAATGATTTTCTTATTCCTTTGCATAAAAAATATAAAGCATGATGTATTCTTGTGTCATATGTGCTATCCAAATTTTTAGAGTAGTAACAAGCCGATTTTGGCGTTTTCTAAAGATACTATTTTTCCGGCAACCCGCCACAGCCAAAAGCCCCCGCCGGATACTACCGGCGGGGGCTTTTGCTTGTTACGGATACGGCTGTTCCTACTTCTGGTTCAGAGTTCCGTCTTGGGCATCCTGTTTCAGCTTTTCATTGGCCCAAATAGATACTTCCACGCGGCGGTTTTGCTGCTTGCCCGCCTCAGTGCCATTGTCAGCCACGGATTGGGTTTCGCCCAGTCCACGTGTTCCCAAACGTTTCTTGGTCACGCTCTTGCTTTGCAGAAAGCGAGTCACTGCCTCAGACCGGTTTACCGAAAGTGTCTGGTTGTACTCGTGCGTTCCGGTGTTGTCCGTGTGGCCGTCCACCAGAACATAGGTTTCCGGGTATTTTTTCAAGGTTTCGGAAAACTTAATCAAGTTGGCCTCTGCCGCCGGGCTGAGCTTGTCCGAATTAACGGCGAAAAGCAGTCCCGAATCAAATTTCAACTGGATGCCTTCGCCCACCCGTTCCACCTTGGCCACCGTACCCAAGTCTTTTTCCAAGTCGTTTTTCTGCTTGTCCATGTATTTGCCAATCACGCCGCCAGCCACGCCGCCCACGGCCGCGCCAATCAAAATGCCACCAGCGGTGTTTCCCGCCTTGTTGCCAAGTATGCCGCCCAGTGCGCCGCCCACCGCTATTCCGGCCCCGGCCCCGATAACGGCGCGTTTGTTTTGTTTGACCGAATTACAGCCGATAGCGTAGAATGCAAGTAGAAAAAGTACCAGAATGCGTTTGGATTTCATAAATGTGTTGTGTTTGAGGGTTGATAATGAAATAGACCTTGCAAAAACCATACCGTTGCCAACGGAAAACTGATTTTGTATCCAGCGTTGCTTGGCAAAGACCAAAAACGGGAATGTATGCAATGAACTGGGGAATTTTTTACACAAATACAAAAATGCGTTGCGGTGAAATAGCTTTTAGGTACGGTTTGGTGTGCTTGGTCTGTTTTTTGATGGGGATGTTATCGTAAAAGCTTTTTCTGAACCAATCATCTCACCAAACCAAAAACAAATCATGAAAAATGTGAAAAAATCGGTTGTGCGTCTGTTCAGTGGTATTGCCTTGGCCGCCACGTTGCTTGTTGCTACTGCCCAGACTGCCACCGCCCAGACTGATTACCCCGAATCTGCCTTCGGCATAAAGGGCGGAGTGAACTTCACCAATTTCTATAAGGACAACATTGACGACAAAAACGGACTTGTCGGTTTCAACGCCGGTCTTTACGGACGCTTCGTAATCACTGAGGGAATCGCCATCCAGCCCGAATTACTGTACACCACACGCGGTGCCGAGGCCACATACAACAATTTGATCGGAACCAGCACGAATCGCTCATCCGTCAACTTGGGCTACGTGCAAGTTCCGGTATTGCTGGTGGTAAATATCCTGCCTTTCCTGAACATCCACGCCGGCCCGTACGCCAGTTACTTGGTTACCGCCAAGAGCAAGTATCAATCCGGCAATTCTGATTTCCAAAACCAGCTCAACAAGGACAACTATCAACGCCTTGATTATGGCCTGTCGGGTGGCATCGGGGTGGATGTGAACAAGTTCCACGTTGGTGCGCGTTATGATTACGGCTTGGCCACGGTGGGCAAGGAGCGGACTTTTGCAGGCCAGACTTACACGTTCCCCAACGTGAAAAACTCCGCCGCGCAAGTCTATGTTGCTTTTGACCTGAAATAACCGGTTCCTGATTGAATCGCCTGAACCAATTAACTGCAAAACCCGCCGGATGTCTGGCGGGTTTTGTGTTTTACGGGGATACTATTTTAAAAACCGGTTTTGTCCGGTATCCCGGTTTGCGTTCAAGGTGTTGTGTGAAGGCGGCCTTTCCAAAATAGTATCTTTTCCAACCGCCAAACCCCCTACAACCCCTTGTTTACCAGTACAATCTGCGCCTTGTCCGCCTTGGCGATTTTCTTGGAGAAATCAACCCATTCATTGTAGGCACTTGCCGGATAACGCCCCCTATTAACGGTAAGGTAGCGCGTATATGAAATTTGGCCTTCACTGGCCCGTACCGATGCGGCATACGTGCCAAACTTGGATTCCATGCGCACATCGTCGGGCAGAAACTCCACTCCGTAGCCTTTGGGCAGTTGGTAAACCACCGTATCCGCATTCTGGTAGCCGGAGCGAAGCACGAATTCCGTTTTGCGGTTCTCGGCTTTGGATGGCACTTGCGAGATTGCATTCATCAGATTGGGTGCCACAAACAGCCGCGTACCGCTTTTGGAAGCGCATTTCCGGACGGTGAGCGACAGTGTTTCGGTGACGGACGGGATACGGTCTTTTTTGGCGGACAAGGAAAACCGGTCGATTTCAAAACTCGGAATGTCAATCCGCCTGTACAATGCCTTCTTTTGGTCTTCCACACCCAGATAGTGCATGATTCCATTGATTTCCTCCTGCTGCTCACCCGTATAAACCGTGCGGATTGCCGCTTTGGCATCGCCGTTTTCGTCCACGGCGATGTCAATTCTGCGGTTTTGCAGATTGTCCGACGCTTGGTAGCGCGTGGTTTTCACCAGTTTCCCACCGGTCGGCGTGATTACCAACGCGTGGCGGTTGCCGGTGAACGTGCCTTGGTAACCGAAAGCCCCGTTTTGATCGGTGCATTCCAGCCAAATAGTGTCCTTGGGTGTGGGTACGCACACAATGACATGGTTGAAGTACAGATTCGGAAAGTCCGTCATTATTTCCGATTCATCTTTTCCAGCGTTCACAAGTGTGCAGTAAGACTCAATGCCAACCGTTTTCAGCATGGCTTTGGTATAATTGGACAATGCCTTGCAATCGCCGTAGCCTTTATCGGTCACTTCAAGTGCCGTAAAGGTTTGCCAGCCGCCAATGCCCAACTGAATGCCCACGTATCGGGTGTTGGCCTGCAGGTACTCGTAAATCCTTTTGGTTTTTTTTGTCACGTCAGTTTCACCCGCCACAACCTGCCGGATTTTCTGCTTCATTTCCTCAGAAAGCCCATCGCGGTTGTGGTTCAAGGTGTAGTAAAATTTGCCGGCATCTGCCCAAGTGCGCATATTTCCTTTGTAGCCTTGCACTTCAAAATCAGTGGGGGCAGTGTAAACCACCGGAACTTGCACATTAGATGAAAGTGACTGTTTTTCCCACTGGAATGTGGGCAAGTTGCTCACATTCCATTCATATTGCTTGCCAGTGGCAACGGTTGTCACCGCCGCTTTCGCGGGCACATTGAGTTCCTTGTAACGCAAATCCATTCCAGCAGGCATCAGCACCTTGAATGAAGCTTTTTCAATGGATACCTCATCATCGTCCTGCGGCTGCCAGACCGGATAGAAAATTAGATTGTGGGTGGTCACTTCGTATTCAAACTCTACTGTGCAAGGATATTGCATACGCACAAACTCCGCCATTTTGGCTCGGTTGTCACCCACAAATGTGCCTGCGTCCTCCAGCCCAACATCCTGAATATCAGCTTTTTTCAAACGGCTGACTTGCCTGCCAAACTCGTCGTATAAAGCCCCCTGCACATTTTCCACCCGGTGGAGTTTGTCGTAGAACACATTCAGTTTCGCTTGGCCTTTTCCCCGTTCGTTCAGAATCGTAACCACGTAATGCACCTTTTCCACCGCCTCGCCCGCCGACTTGACGGTAAATGTGGTTTCGTGCAGCCGGATCACCGCGTAGGCATTGTGGCGCATGGCTTCGGGAATGGCCGCCGCCGGATACAGGCCATCAGCTTGTGCTTGCGCGGCACTGGTTAAAAAAATCAAGAGACAAGCGAACCGTATCTGCATGGGTTTGAAAATTACTGCCGTTTCTTACGGATTATATATGATTATTTGAACCAGCCTGAAACGGCAACTTGTTTAAGCGTCCCCGTTTGAGCCATTCTTGAAATAGTATCTTCCGGAGAGGCCAAACCCCACGGTTTGCCCGGTTTCGCTCCCGCTGGTTTGCACTATTTGAAAGATACTATTTCGGGCTACAGGACAAAGGCGGTTTGCTTCAATCACCGAGCCTTCCTTGACGTTGGGCAGCGTGAATTTCTGGATCAGGTGGTTCTCATCCTTTTTCTCCAGAAAAACAGCCTCCTTGGCCATCTTTTCCTTCACAACCTGCCCGTTCTGCAAGTTGTACGTGTAGCCTTTCAGGTCGGTGAGTTTTTCGCCCTCTTTTGCATTGCTCTGGTACAGCGGCACTTCCACGGTTGCCCAGTCGTAGCCCGATTTTTTAAGGATGCATACACGCGTGGTGCGTTCAAACTTAGTTTGGAAACCGCGTTCGTTGTTATACATAAACTCCGTCTGGCCATAATCGCACAGCACCACGGCTTCGGCACTGGTATCTTTGGCGTAGGTTTTTGTTTGGAAATCAGCCACTTCCACTTTGCCAAACCTGACCGGGTTGGACTGCGCGAAGGTGTGGGATTGGAAGGGGAATGCAAAAAAAAGTGCAAGCCAAACGTGGACAGAGCGTAAATTTCGTTTCATTGTATGGATATTGGGTTGCCGTGAAAAGGAAATCGGGCAGGTGGTGCCGGTACACTATACCTGCTACAAAACTATCGGATTGCGGGGGAACGCAAAAAAGTTTCCGACCATAAAACTTACATTCCGTCGAAAGTTCCGAGCCGAAAGTAATGGTGGCTCTGCAAAATAGTATCCCTTGGAAACGCCAAACCCATGTCGGCTTCGATGGGATTGTTTAATTTTGGTTTCGGGGCGGACGTTACGCAAGCCCGCCTGTTGGTAGGGAGGGAATTGGCTGCAAGTGAGGCGGAGGTTTTTTCTGTCTGCGAAACATGATTGGAAAAAGACAGTCTGGAACTGCAAACAATTTCGCGATTTCCGGTGGGCTGTTCACAGTCAAGTGCTTATCAAAACAGTATCCCCGCTGAAGACGGGGCTTTCAGCTTTCAAAATGCCCAAACCTGCCCGCCTGAACTATTGCTTTTGTATCTGCGCGTTTTTTGTGCTGTGCGGCAGTGTGGCGCAAAACAAAAAATATTTCATCGAATTCACCGACAAGAACAATTCACCGTACTCGGTCAGCCGCCCGGCCGACTATCTTTCGCCACGCGCCCTTGAACGCCGCGTGCGCCAGCAAATAACTGTACAGGACAAGGATTTGCCAGTAAACCCTTCGTATGTGCAAGCGGTGCGCCAAACCGGAGCCAAAGTCTGGTATCCGTCGCGCTGGATGAATGGCGCACTTATCGAAGCCAGTGCGGCCACGCTGGCGGCGGTGCGGCAACTGCCTTTTGTAAAGCCGCTCACCGACCAGAACCGGCTCACCGCCGCCATTTTGCACAAAGACGGTTTTGGGCGGCACAAGTCGGCGATGGCGGCGGCCTGCCAAAACGAAGCCTTGACCATTGACTACGGCAACTCGCTGGCACAGAGCCAAATGCTGGGCATCCCGCAGATGCACGCCGCCGGATTCACGGGCAAGGACATCCACATTGCCGTGCTGGATGGCGGTTTCCAAGCCGCCGACCGCATGGAGGTATTCAAGCCACTGTTTGAAAACCGGCAAGTGCTGGGTACGCATGATTTTGTGCGCAACGAAGCCGCCGTGTACGAAGACGACCGGCACGGATCGCAGGTGTGGTCGGTGATGGCCGGTTACCAGCCTGGCTCGTTGGTCGGCCCGGCCTACGGAGCCTCGTTCTGGCTCCTGCGCACCGAAGATTATGATACCGAATACCGCGTGGAAGAGGTGAATTGGCTTGTGGCCGCCGAGTTTGCCGACAGTGCGGGCGTGGACATCATTAACACATCGCTGGGATACACCGACTTCGATGATCCGGCCATGAACTACCGCCCGCAGGACATGGATGGCAAAACGGCCTTTGTGACCCGTGCCGCCAACCTTGCCGCCGCCACCGGAATGCTGGTGGTGGTGAGTGCGGGCAACGAAGGCAATGATACGTGGCAAACCCTGTCTGCCCCCGCCGATGCTGGTTCGGTGCTGGCCGTGGCGGCAGTGGATAAGTTCGGGAGCCGGGCGGGTTTGAGTTCGACCGGCAAAATAGTATCTTCAAAAACCCTCAAACCCAACCTTGCCGCGCAGGGCCTGGGAACGGTGGTGTATAATCCGCCCAATGCGCTGGGTGCCAGCAGCGGCACGTCATTTTCGGCTCCGCTCATTACGGGCTTGGCGGCCGGTTTGTGGCAGGCGCATCCGCAACTGACAAATGCGCAAGTCATTGATTACCTGCAACGATCCAGCAGCCAAGCCACCAAGCCCGACACGCTGCTCGGGTACGGCATTCCGGATTTTAGCAAAGCCTCGGAGTTGGTGCGCAAGGAAACGGATACGGAAGCAGCACTGGGATATATTTCGCCCAACCCGTTGGCGGGCGATGAACTGAACTTACGGGTGAATCCAACCCAACTCCAAAAGCCGCTCACGGTGGTTTTCTTCGATTTGCAAGGCCGGAAAATAGTATCTTTTGAAATCGCCGAACCCGCCCCGGCCAACCGGTTGCCGCTCAATCCCGGCCTCTTCAAACCCGGAATGTATTTGGTCAGGGTTTCCAGTGCAACAGCGCAAGTGACGTTGCGGTTGGTGAAGTTGTAATGCTGTTTTGTCCGAAACAAAAAAAGGCTAACCTACGGGTCAGCCTTTTTTTGTTTGGAGGAAAAACCAAAATCAAGAATTCCGGTAGGCCGACACAAACTCCTGATTTACAAAGCTTTCCAGACTTGTTGGCGTTGTGTGTTCGGGCTGGCGCACATAGTCGCCATACATGATGCCCGTATTGGTGGCCTTGCCAAACTGCACATAGGCATCGGCCAGGCTTTCGCTGAAGCCATTCTGCACCATGCCGCCTTTGGCTTGGTCATACGGAAAAGTGACCCACGGCAAGTCCGGTTTGCCAATGGCCGCACCGATGATTTGCGTTGCCTCAATCATGGTCAAATCGCGTTGACCGGCCACGTACGTGTGCGTTTGTTTGCTGAAATCCAACGCCAGCAGGTGCTTTACGGCCACTTCCGCAATGTCGTTGGTGTGGACGATGGGCATTTTGATGTCGCCGTTAATCGGGAATCCGCCGTTGATGCCCATGCCTCTGATGATGCCAATGCTGCCAAAGAGGTTCTGCATGAAAAAACCCGCCCGCAGGTGCAACACATTCACATCGGTCAGCTTTTCGAACGCATTTTCAAAGTCATACAATCCCGCCACCACGCCGCTTTCGGGTGAATGCGCACCGAAACTTGACAGTGTAACCACGTGATGTACACCACCTTGCGCCACCGCTTCCACAATGGCATTTCCAATCTTGTTTTGGTAAGCCCGGAAATCCGGTGCGGTTGCATTGGGCGGAATCAGCGCGTACACGGCCGTAGCTCCGCGAAATATTTCCGTCAGAAAACCCACGTCGTCCAAATCGCCAATGGCGGCTTTCGCGCCTTGGTCGACGAGCGGCTGCAGTTTTCCGGCGTTCCGGCCGATGACGGTGACAGATTTGCCCGCTTTGAGCAGGCCTTCGGCAATTGGCCTTCCGGTATTGCCGGTGGCTCCTGTGATGATGTACATAAGTCAGGGAGAAATGAAAAGTGAAGAATGAAAAACCATTTTTACTGCTTTGGGGGTTTTGGCATTTTGAAACCTGCCTGCCGGTTTATCCGCTCCTACACGTCGGACAAGCGTGGCGGGACAGGCAAGGATACTATTTTGGAAGTACCGTTGCTTGATTGAGAATCCCTTGTATTTTGCTCTGCAACGGCCCGTAATCAGCGTAACCCTTGGCGAGCAGGTGATTTTGGTTTTCCGTCGCCAGAAACACTGTCGGAAAACCCGTGATGCCCATTTCACTCACTGCCTGAAATTCGCGGTGGGTCTCATTGCGAAACTCACTGCTGTTCAGTTTTTCCGTAAAGTCTTGGCCGTCAATGCCGTAGGGCGCAACCAAGTCCACGTAAGTAGCATCGGCGGTCAGGTCTTTGCCGTCGTAATACACGGCGTGCTGCAGGTCGTGCGCAAACCGGACGGCGTTTTCCGGCTGATGACTTTTGAAAACCGTCAGGGCGATGCACGGCTTTTCGGAACTGAAAATGGCTGTGCCGGGCTTGAGCACGCCTTCCAGAAAGCCCGCGCCGAATGTTACGCCGCAGCGTTCTTCCACGTGCTTGTAAGCCCAACTGATGTACGGTGCCACCTGCCCGATAGGCCCCACACGGTCGCCCATGACCATGCCACCCGACAGCACTTCGAATTGGATTTGTTGATGGAAAGTCTCGTGCAACCGTTGCATTACCGGGCTGAAACCGTAGCACCAGCCGCAAAGCGGATCGTACACGTAAACCAATGCGGGTTTTTTCATACAAACTTGTTGGTATGTAGAAATAGAATAAAAATAGTGGCAGTAGCTTTCATTAACCAGCGGACAATGGTGGGGTTGGTGTTCTGAAAAGATACTATTTTGCATGGGCAATCATTTGATTTTCAGCATTTTGAGAAAAATTATCAGTTGATTTATAGAAGCGTCGAAAACCTCTTTGCTTTGTGCGGATTTGGCGATGCCGTAGCTGCCTTCGATGCAAGACAGGATAAAAAAAGCCAGTTGCCTAGGGCTTGCCCCTGACTGGATTGTGCCGACTTCCTGCCCGTTGCGTAGGCCGGTTTCTATGGAATGCGCCATGCTCTTGACAATGTTTTCGAGCCGGATGCGGAAACCCTCGTCCAGCGGCGACATCTCCTGCATCAAGTTATTGAGCGGGCAGCCCAGCCTAATATGCTCACTGTCAGTGCGTTTTTTGAATCCTTCCGCAATCTGGAGCAGCGTTTCCAGATGCTCTTTCCGTATCGTCTCCAATATGCGCCACGTACCCGTGTAGGCAGGCGCAATGATCTCGTCCACTATGGCGTAACCCAAATCCAGCTTGGAAGGGAAATAATGGTACAACGCGCCTTTGGTAATGCCCATTTCGGCCACTACCTTGTCGGCACGCACACCTTGGAAACCATGCAGGCGCACGGCAAGGAAATTCCTTTCCAAGATTTGGCTTCTGGTGTCGGTTGTCATGGCGCAAATGTATGCATACCAGTTGGTATGTAAAAATATTTTTTTATTTTTTCTAATGCAAGCCTCATTACCCGAAATGCCATGGAAACGAATGCCAATCTGGAAATCACTATTACCGAGTATCAACCCGAACACCGCGACGATTTCAAGCGGCTGAATGTGGCTTGGATTGAAAAGTATTTTGCCCTTGAGCCGCACGACTTGGAGCAGTTGGAACATCCGGAAATGATTCTGGAAGAAGGCGGCTGCATATTCTTTGCCTTGTACCAAAACCAAATCGCAGGCACTTGCGCCTTGGTGAAAATGAACCATGAAAATGCCTATGAACTCGTGAAAATGGCCGTGGACGAGCGGTTTCAGGGTCGGAAAATCGGCAGGAAATTGGGTCTGGCGGCCATTGGAAAAGCCCGTGCCATGGGAGGCGCGCAACTCGTACTCGAAAGCAATACGCGGTTGGTTCCGGCACTTGAGTTGTACAGAAAACTCGGGTTTTATGAGGTGGAAATGCCCGCTGATTCGCCCTACCAACGGGCAAATATCAGGATGATCATGGATTTGAAATAAATGATTGCCCGGGATTATTTTGCGAGGGGGTTTTGCCTTTTTAAAAGATACTATTTTCCGGCAGGATTCCGGGATTCTCAGGGTTTTGAAAATCCGCAATCCCAATTCCGAAATTTGCATTCATTTTTAACCACGCACATGGAAATACTTGAACTGGCTACCGAAAATACTTCCAAATACAAGCGTTTTTTCCTACAAGGTCTCGTGGCGCATCCGGACACGTTCCGCATCAGCGAAAACGATGAGCTGAGTGCGCCATTCCCCACCAATAATTTGCCCGACAGCTTCACGTTGGCGGCAACTTCAGGCAATGGTGATTGGATGGGCGTGGTCAGTTTCCAGCGCGAAGGCTCGGATCGTGAAAGATTGCGCCACAAAGGACTGCTTTTCCGGATGTACGTTGCGGCGGCATTTGGCGGCCAAGGTGTGGGCGGTGCGTTGGTGGCCGAAGTGGTGAGGCGGGCAAGACAATTGGAAAACATGGAACAGGTCAACCTGACTGTAATTGCGACGAATGAAAAAGCAAAAAGCCTGTATGCGAAATTCGGCTTCCGAACGTACGGGCTGGAAAAGAACGCTGTCAAGCACGAGGGCTATTATCTGGACGAGGAGCAGATGGCTTTGTTTTTAAAATAGTATCTTTTGAAAAGCCCAAACCCGCCTCTAAAATTCCACGTGCGTGGCGGTCAGTTGGCTCATGATTTTGTCGCGCTGGATGGTGGGCAATGGATTATTTGATAGGTAAAGCACGCGCAGGCCGGATAGGTTTTGCATGGAATCGGGCAGGGCCGTGAGTTGGTTGTTGTCCAGTCCCAACGCTCTCAGTTCCGCCAATTGTGTGATTTCATCGGGGATGGTTTTGAGTTGGTTGCCGTTCAGGTACAGTTCCCGGAGTTGCGTGAGTTGCAAAACCGCAACCGGGAAAACCGCGAAAAGGTTGTCGGCCAGCATCAGCGACTGCAACTGTGCCAAACACATGATTTGGCCGGGCAGTTTTTGAATCCGGTTCTTGCCCAAGTACAATTCCCTGAGTTGAGTGAGTTGCAGTATTTCGGGCGGAAACCGCGCAAATTGGTTGTGCGAGAGCATCAGCGACTGCAAGCCCGCCAGTTGCCCCAGGTTGGCCGGCAGCCTGGTGATTCCGTTGTTGGCCAAGTCCAGCCTTTCCAAGGCCATCAGTTGCAGCAGTCCGGCCGGGAAAACCGTAAGCCGGTTGCGGTGCAAGTCCAGCGATTTCAAGCTAGACAACCGACTGATTGTCAGCGGAATGCCCGTCAGTAGGTTATCGCCGATGGCCAGATGCTCCAAAGCGGCCAGCGATAGCAATGCCTTCGGGAATTCGGCAAAGCGGTTTCCGTTGAGGTTTATTTCACGCAGCCGCGTGAGTGCGGCCAGTTCCTTGGGCAGCCGGGCGAGTTGGTTGCCGTGCAGAATCAGTTTGCGCAGGTTTACCAGTTTGCCCACTTCGGGCGGCAGCGCGGAAAGCCGTATCCCCGAAAGGTACAATTCCTCCACCTCGTTTGGGTGTTGCATGGCCGTTTCCCAGGTGCGTGCCACCCGGAACGGGCTTTGCGCCTGCGCACCAAAAGAAAACCCGAAACCCGGCGGCAGCGACAACACCAGCAAAAAACGGAACAGGAAAACGCGCATCATGGCCGAAAGATAACACTTGCCGCGCTGGATTTTCAAGGGGCAACGGGTTTGGCGTTTCCGAAAGATACTATTTTGCCCCAAGCGGTTCGTGAGGACACGACCCAAGGAGCCGGGGCTGAGGGCTTTTTCCTTAACAAAATCTTCATGTGGCTGAGTTGGCAAAAAGTGTACTTTTGCGGCATGACTACCAAAGAACAAATCGTGAAGGACTGGCTGCCACGCTACACCGGCTTGCCGCTGGAAGCATTCGGTGAATACATTTTGCTGACCAACTTCCACAGCTACATCCAGATGTTTGCCGACAAGTTCGGTGTGCCCATCCACGGCGAGGGCAAGCCCATGCAAACCGCCACCGCCGAAAACATCACCATCATCAATTTTGGCATGGGCAGTGCCATGGCTGCCACGGTCATGGATTTGCTGGGGGCCATTGACCCCAAGGCGGCCTTGTTTCTGGGCAAGTGCGGTGGTTTGAAAAAGACCAAACTCGGCGATTTGGTGCTGCCCATCGCCGCCATCCGGGGCGAAGGCACGGGAAGCGACTATATGCCGCCCGAAATCCCGGCCTTGCCCTCGTTCCGGTTGCAACGCGCGGTATCTTCGATGATCAAGAAACACGAGATGGACTACTGGACGGGAACCGTGTACACCACCAACCGCCGCGTGTGGGAACACGACGAGAAATTTAAGGAATACCTGCGCCAAATACGCGTGATGGCCATTGACATGGAAACGGCCACCATTTTCATTGTGGGCTTCGCCAACTCAATCCCGCACGGCGCGTTGCTGCTTGTGTCGGATAACCCGATGACTCCCGACGGCGTGAAAACCTCGGAAAGCGACAAGAAGGTGACCGCCAACTTTGCCCTCAAACACCTGCAAATCGGCATTGACGCGCTGCTGGAACTGGCCAATTCGGGCGAGTCGGTGAAGCACTTGAAGTTCGAGTAGAGGGCGTGCCGGCCGGGCCTATCTGGATTTTTTCCCCGCCGGTTTTTTCTTCAAGCCAAGCCTGAAAGGTCGGGTCATCAGGGCGTAATACTCGCCCGCGCCCTTGTAGTCGCCGGCAAACATGACCGTGCCGCCCAGCCCGTTGCCACTCCACCAATTGTTGGGTATCTGGGGCAGGTAGGCGGTGTGGCCCGCGCCGCCAAACGGTGTTTCGCTGTGGATCAGTTTCCATGGCCCCCACGGCCAGCGGCTTTCATAGAGTTGCATCTCCGAAGCCCGGTCCCAGGTTTTCCACTCGGCGACTGTGGCGTTTTCGCGGTGCGGTACCACATCGCTGTATATGCCCAGGATGTAGCGTTTCAACGCTTTGTTGTAGGAGATGGTGGGGTGGCCTACGTGGCCCTTGTCGGTGAATACGGGGAGGTTGGCTTCTTCATTGCCCGACCACAGCGGCCGGTTTGCTTTGCCAAACCCCGCCAGAAACTGCCACGCGCCGCGTACCAGCAGGCTGTCGCGGTGTACGCGGGCCATGAACACGTTGTCGCCGGTTTCCCAACTGCCATCGTTTGAGAGCGCATACACATACGGCCCCAGTTCGGGCGGCACATTCGTGTAGCCAGGCCCGAACTGCACGAAGCACAGCCCGCCGAACCGGGGGCCGAGGAAACGCGGCGTGCCCGCATCGGGAATGTTGGTCCAGGTCTTGCCCAAGTCGGTGGACTTGATAAAACCGGCCGTGCCGTGGTTTTTCGAGTAGCTGTCTATGAAATACATGGTGTAGAGCAATGCCGAATCGGGCACGTTGCGGTAATACTCGTACAATTTCATGCGCGGCGCAATGGAGTCGCGGTAGGGCTGCGCCTGCGGCAGGTTCCAGTCGTAGTCGTAGATGGCTATGTACAGCGCGGAACCGATGGCGACGGGGCCGTTCACGTAGCGTCTGAGCAATGGGTCGGGCAGTTGTTTGCGGAACGGAATATCCATGAAATCGGTCACCGTCTCCACTTTATGCGTGGGCGGCACGCCGGTAATCCTGAGCAGGTGGGCGTAGTTGCCCGGCCCGCCAAAGTTGCTCCCGTCGTCGTCCACAACGTATATTGCACCGTCCGCGCCGGGCATCCACCAGTGCATATCCGATCCGGTGCCGGGATATTTGTGGGGCGGTGCCGTCCATTCAAGCCCGTACAGTAGGTCGCTGGGCGGATAGGGGAGTTGGCGGTGGTGTTTTGGGGCAGACTGTTGGGCAAAAACCGGCAGGGCCGCCAGTAGGGCGGCCACCAGAAAAAAACGAGTGGGATGGCGTGCGAACATGGCTTCGGTATGATTTGGCTGCTAAAATACCGGCGGTTCCGGTAGTATTCAAATAAACCTGATGAGTTTGCCGCGCCGCAAAGTATTCGCCCTGTTCTCGCTGGCCTCTGAAAATAGTATGTTTCAAAAAGCCCAAACCCGCCGACACCGAAACCCTGGTTGTCAGGCGGGTTTTGATGTTTCAGGACATACTATTTCAACGCGTCAACCACGCGTGTGCCATACAGCCGGCCAATGGGCAATTCCTGTTGTTCGATGTGGATGTGCGAGGCGGTGAAAGCCTTGATCTTGTCAATGGCGACGATAAAAGACCGGTGGATGCGCACGAAATTGCTGGCGGGCAGCATTTCCTCCAGCGAGCAGATGGTTTGCTTGACGATGAGCGGGTTTTTGGAACTGGCCGTGAATATCTTGACGTAATCCTTGAGGCTTTCGGCAAACAGGATATCGTCGGTCAGCACCTTCACCATTTTCCTGTCCACCCTGAAATACAGGAAAGCATCCTTGTTGGGCTGCGGTATTCTCTCCTCCGCTGCGGCGGCTTCCGAAGGTCTCATCACCTTGGCAACCGCCTTCAGGAACCGTTCCAGCGAGATCGGCTTCATCAGGTAGTCCACGGCTTCCAGTTCAAAGCCTTCCAAGGCATAATCGCGGTAGGCAGTTGTGAAAATCACCTTGGGCGGGTTGCGGAGGGTGCGTAGGAAATCGGTGCCCAAGAGTTTGGGCATCTTGATATCCAAGAACATCAAATCCACTTTTTTCTCCTGCAACACGCCGAATGCCTGCACGGCATTCTGGCACCGGGCCACTATTTCCAAGCCATCCACCGCCCCGATGTGCGAAGCCAGCACTTCCAGGGCGGGTGGTTCATCGTCAATGAGCAAGCATTTGAGTTTCATGGGCTTTACGGGTTTCAGGCGGGTTCGAGGCGGGCAGTTGTCTGGACAATGGCTGTTTGCGTGGCTCCGGCAAGATGGCCGCTGCCAAGTTCCAGGCTCAGGTACACGAGGAATGTTTCCTCTTGGGGCGTTATTTTCAGTTCGTAGTTGTTGGCGTGGATCAGTTCCAACCGTTTCCGGACATTGGCCAGCCCGATGCCGCCCGCGCCGCCGCCGGGACTTTCATTGGCATCCTTGCTGTTGACAAGTTTGAAACTCATCCGGTTGCCCTCCACCGCCAAGTCCAGGCTTATCCAAGCCTGTTCGAGTTGCTCGCTGCTGCCGTGCTTGAACGCATTTTCCACGAACGGAATCAGCAGCAGCGGCGTGATGGTTTTGCCCCGGATGTCGCCCGTGAAGTTGAGTGAAACATCCAAGCGGCTGCCGTAGCGCAGTTTTTCCAAATCCACGTAGTTTTCAAGCATCCGTATCTCCTTTTCTAAAGGCACTTCGGTAGCGTTGCATTCGTAGAGCATATAGCTCAACAAGCCCGACAGCTTGAGCACCATTTCGGGTGCCCCGTCCGATTTGCGCAACGTCAAGGCATACAGGTTGTTGAGCGTGTTGAAGAGGAAATGCGGGTGTACCTGCGCCTTGAGCAGTTGCAGTTCGGCGGTGAGTTTTTCCTTTTCGGTCTGCATCAGCGACTGTTGCTTGAGGTAATAATACTTGCCCAGCTTGATGGCCGTGGCAAACCCGGCAATGGTGAGGCCGCCCCGCAAACCGGCCATCAATGCAGCGGCAAATGCATTGCGGTTTGAAAACGGCTTCTGATCGGCAGGAATGGCACTGGTGTTGAAGTTTCTGACAATCAAATCACTGACGGCATGGTGAAAAAACCCCACCAATTCGAAACTCACCGTGAACGAAACCAGTACCGAGAGCAACACGCAGCACACCAAACCCGCAAAAAGGGCCAGATACCTGCCCTTGAAAAAAAACCTCGGTAACAGGAAATAAATGATCAGGTAGGCCAGCAGGGCGTGGTTGATGGTGTACAGCACCGCATCGCCGAGGGCAACGGCGAAAACCGTCCAGACCGGGATACCGAACTTTGCCGGAATGCCCATGCCGATGGGAATGAACCCGTACGTGACCGCCGAAAACACGATGAACACCAGCCAAAATGCCGAGTGCCGCGCAATCTGGTGGCGGAGCCGGTTGGAGAGAATGAAATCTTGGGTGAACGGTTTCATGGCTTTGCGGGCTTGGCTGGCGAAGGATTTGGAGTGGCAGCGGGGTTTGGGCTTTTTCAACCATACTATTTCCGCGCCGCCTTTCAGGTAAATCTATGAACTACCGAAGACAAAAGCCAGCGGAAACTATGTTTGTAGACAAACGACTGAAAAGCGTCGGCAAACGGCGGATTCGGGCGTTCGTCGGCTGTTTTCGGGTCTGTCACGCCGTTTGTCTGCGGCTGGGCTACAATCCAAGCGGGGGCTTTTTGGATGCAGTACTTTCGAATCGTCAATCAAACGGAAACCAGTTGGTTGATGGATTGAAAAAAACAATTTTCCCACCTTTAAAACATTCAAGGCCATGAAAACCCGCACCACCAAAACCCGCATTGCCGTTATTGTAATTGCCGTTTTCGCCGCATTGTGCGGTACTGCCGCCAGCGCACAAGAGGCGGCTCCCCTTGTGCCGAAAGGCGGCTTCTGGATAATTGAAAGCAATGTGAAAACCAAAGATTACACCATTGTCCGGTTCTACACCAACGCCGATGTACTCACCTACGAGGAGAAACTGGAAGGCGTGTACCTGAATATCAAGCGCAAGAAAACAACAAAGATGCTGAACCAAATGCTGGCCTCAGTTACGGAACAACGGCTGGCTGGCCGCGACATCATGGCTGGCAACCACTTGGTCGCCAATGCGATGAAAAGGTAAATGCGCGGGTAAACCGGAAAAACAGAAAGCCCAAACCGAGGGGTTTGGGCGTTTTGAAACATACTATTTCCCATAGAGGCAGGTTTGGCCTCTCCAAAAGATACTATTTTGGCAGCACTACCGGCGTGCCGATGCAGCCGTTGGGTTCCTGAATGTTGAGCAACTGCGCGATGGTGGGCGCAATATCCGTGACGTGAACGCGCGACACGCTGCTGCCGGGCTTGACGAGGCCGCCGTAAAAAATCATGGGCACGTGCGTGTCGTAATTATAGAAAGTGGCGTGGGTGGTGCCTTGCTTGCGGCCTTCCATCCAGTTGGGTTCCAAGGCAAGGTAAATGTCGCCGGAGCGTTTGCGGTGGATGCCGTTTTTGAGGTAGCCAACCAGATAATCGGGCAGGTTGCTCTCGCCGATTTCGTGCAGGTTCACCACGTCGGCCACGCCATCCTGCTGCAACAAATAAGGCGCAATTGTCTTGAACACATCTTCCATATCCTTGTCTTTTTGCTGCAACAGGCTGTGGTTCAGGTATAACTGTTGGTTCTGGTAGCTGCGTATCCAGTCGCCTTCGCCCAAGTCGGCGGCCAGTTTTTTCTTCAGGTCACCGATTATTTTCCGCCCGTCGAATATGCCCGACGGCACGTGCAGCCGTTGCATATAATCGGCCACCGGAGCCACGCCGTGGTCGGCACTGAGAAACACCAGCACATTGGCCTTGCCCAGATAGCCGTCCAGAAAAGTGAGCAGTTCGGCAATGTCACGGTCCAAGCGCAGGTACGTGTCTTGGGTTTCGATGGCGTGCGGCCCGTACTGGTGCCCCACATAATCGGTTGAGGAAAAGCTGACCGTCAGGAAATCCGTGGCTCCGCCCTTGCCCAGATTCTCGCCCTTGATGGCGGCCAAGGCAATATCTTTGGTCAGCGTGTTGCCGAACGGCGTGGTCCTGATTAGTTCAAAATCCGCTTTTTTGAGTTTGGGCAAATCGTGCGGGAAAACCGGCTTTGTTTCACCTTGGAAAACGCCTTCAAACGGCTGGTCGTCGGCGGTGCTTTCAGTGTATTGGGCGGCGTTGAGCAACGGAGTCCACGGCTGGGACAAGTATTTTGACGACAGTTTGCGGTTGTTGAACTCGTTGACCCAGCCCGGCAATTCCTTGAGATAATAATCACTCGTGATCCAGTTGCCGCTGAACGAATCAAACCAGTACGCGCCATTGGCCAAATGTCCGGCGGGAAGAATCGCGCCCCGGTCTTTGAGAGCCACGCCGATCACCTTGGATTTCAGGTTGTTGGATAGTTTCAGTTGGTCGGTGACGGTGGTCACCAGCAGATTGCGCGGCGACATCTGCCCGGCCAGCGACTCGCTGCCCACGGTGCGGGCGGTGCTGTCGTCGGTACAATACACGCTTTTTCCGGTGCGCTGGTCAAACCAGTCGTTGCCCGCAATGCCCGTAATGGCCGGCACCGAACCCGTGTACACGCACGTATGGCCCGGCGCAGTGTAGGTGGGTATGTAGTTGTAGTGCGCATTCTTGCACGAAAAACCCTCGCGCACCAGCCGCTTGAAGCCGTCCTTGCCGTATTTGGCATCATAACGTACCAAAAAATCGTAACCCATCTGGTCCACGACAATGCCAACCACTAATTTGGGCTGGGAGGTTGTGGCTTTTACAGGGATACTATTTTGCTGGGCTTGGGCAGACAATCCAAACAGGCACAGGAGCAGGATGATTTTTTTCATGGGGCGAAAATAAGTGAAAGCCGCGGTTTGTGTGTGAAGCGAATGTTAAGAAAAAGACAGCCTCCCCTAAATCCCCTCCGAAGGAGGGGGCTTTATAAACAGCGGGGGTTTGGGACTTTCAAAAGATACTATTCTGAAATCTTTTTTCTCCCTCTCCTTCGGGGAGGGCGGGGTGGGGCTTTTCCCTCTTCGGGATCGGGGGCTGTTTCTACGCCAAGGTGAATTTTTTGCCCGGCAGGGCTTTCACCAAACCTTGCAGCTCCAGCGTCAGTAACAGCGAAGCCAACTGATTGACAGGTACTTGCGACTGCCAGCTCAGGTCGTCCATGAGCATTTCGTGCCGCACTTGCAGGAGTTGCAGCACGCTTTTTTCAGGTTCGGTGAGGTCGGGCAGATTTGTCCAGTCGGTTTGTTTGCCGGGTTTCGCCGTGCCGCCTTCGTACCAGTTCATCAGGTATTCCAAGTCGGTGCTGCTGGTGTAGATGTGCGCCTGGTTGTTGCGGATCAAGCGGTTGCAGCCCTCCGAACATGGCTGCTCCAGGCTGCCCGGCACGGCCATCACGTCGCGGTTGTATTCATTGGCGATTTTGGCGGTTATCAGCGCGCCGCCTTTCAGCGTGGCCTCCACCACAATCGTTACATCGGCCATGCCCGCCACAATGCGGTTGCGGGCCGGAAAGTGCGGCGCATCGGGTTGCGTGCCAAACGGGTATTCGGTCAGCAGCCCACCGCTGGCCAGCATTTGCGCCGCTGTTGCCTTGTGCGCCGCCGGGTAGATCACATCCATGCCGCTGCCCAGCACGCCCACCGTGGGCAACCCGCAACGCAGCGATGCCCGGTGCGCGGCAATGTCAATGCCGTAAGCCAAGCCACTGACTACCAGCATATCGCTGTGGCGCGTCAGGCCGGTCATGATTTCCTCGGTGATTTTTTTGCCGTAAGCCGTGGCTCCGCGCGTGCCCACAATGGCCACTGTCTTGTCGGCGTTCAGGTTGGCACTGCCTTTGTAGTAGAGTAGCAGCGGCGAATCGTGCAGGTTTTTGAGGCGGTTCGGGTAGTCCTTGTCCGTGTAAAACAAAACCCGGACGTGTTGTTGCTTGGCTTGTTCCAGCACCCGCGCGGCCATGTCAAAAGCCGGTTTGTTGAGGACGGCAGAGGCCGTTTTCTCGCCAATGCCGGGAATTTTCATCAGCTTTTTTTTCGGACTCTTGAACAACTCCGTTGCCGAGCCGCAGTAGCTGATCAGTTGCTTGGCCAAAATGTTGCCGATGCCCGGCGCGAAACCCAGTGCAACACGGTGCAGAATCTCTTCATTCATACGTAAATCGTGCGAAACAATCCGGTTTCCGGTGAGGAAGCGGGCGGGCAGTGAAACTTTATTTTTGGTGTAAAGATTTGGAAGTCAAATATTTACGAAATCGAGTGCGGCAAATTTCATTGCATATCTGCTCTAAACTGACTTGTGTAGGCTCACCCGTTTTTTTGATTCGGCCAAGCCATTAGAAAAGCACGACCTTTCAAACATCAAAGTTGATGAAAATAGCACACAAAAACAGTATCAGGAAACATACGGAAACCCCAATCAACCCATCGCTGACATGGCAACCAAACACAAATCACTGGACGACAAGATGTCGGCAATGGAAATACGCCTTGCCCAACTCGAAAAGGAACGGCAGGAACTCGCCGACCGCAACAAGGAACTTTATGAATACTGCCAGTTGATGGATCGCAAATATACGGCTTCGGTGCGCCGCGAATTAGGCTATCAGGAAATGCTGTACATGTTCAACAACCGCCACGCCGTGGAACTGTTGCAGGACTATATTGCCAAGGAATCGCTGAAAGTGCAGTATTCCAACCATTACAACTACCGCAGCAATTGATTAGCTGTAGCAAGCCCGCAGACTGCAAGGCGGGTTTGGCCTTTTTGAAGGATACTATTTTTGGAAAGCGTTTTATTGGTCCCAATCACTGGTTGCCGGTAAGTTTGTCGCGCAGTTGCACCAGAAATGCCTTGAGGTCTTCCAACGATTCAATCAGGGTTGCCTTGTCGGGAGGCTGGTTGGCCTTGGCCTTTATGCTTTCCCTGGCTCCGTGCAACGTGTAGCCTTTTTCCTTGACCAACTGGTAAATCGTCCTCACGGTTTCAATATCCTTTTCCGTGTATCTGCGGTCACCCTTCTTGTTTTTTTTTGGCTGCAATGCCGGAAACTCGGTTTCCCAATGCCTTAACAGAGAAGTGGTTACGCTAAATTTCTCGGCAACCTCGCCGATGGCGTAATATCGTTTTCCGGTTTCCGCTGGCATGGCGTTCGTGTTTATGCAAACATACGGTTTTCCTCATAATTCCCCCTCCACACCCAACCCGAACAACGCGAAATCGTACTTGACCGGGTCATGGGCATCCAGTTCTCGCAGGGCGGCGGTCAGTTCCAATGCGGTTTGCCAATCGGTTTTGGGGCGGGTGATCAGGCCCAGCCGCCGCGCCACCCGCTCCACGTGCACATCGCAGGGGCACACGAGTTGCGCCGGGCTGATGCGCGTCCAGAGGCCGAAGTCCACGCCGTTGCCGTCGCGCCGCACCATCCAGCGCAAAAACATATTGAGCCGTTTGCAGGCCGAGTTTGCGGTGGGCGTGGCAATGTGTTTGCGCGTGCGGTCGGGCGAGAAATCCATGTCGAAAAACAGTTTGCGGAAACCAACCAGCCCGTTTTCAACCGTTTGGTCGCCGGGGCGGATAAAACGCGCAAACGCGTCTTCCAGCGATTCGTGCGTCTGGTAAAAGTGGCGCAGGAAAGTGATGAAATACAGCGTGTCCGTATCGTTGAACGTGCGGTGCTTGAACTTTAAAAAGCGCATCAGGTCGGTGTCCTGGTGTTCAAGGATGAACTGGTAGGGCGCATTGTCCATGAGATCCATGAGCAAAGTGCATTTGTTGATGATTGTCTTGCGCTGGCCCCACGCCAGAATGGCGGCAAAGAATCCGGCGATTTCAATGTCTTGGCGGCGACTGAACCGGTGCGGAATGCAGACCGGATCATTTTCAATGAATGCGGGCCGGTTGTAGTGGGCCGCTTTCTGGTTGAGGAAGGTTTCGAGGTCGGTGGTCAAGATGGTGGGCTGGTGGTGTACGTAGTCCGCAGGGCTGCACCCTGCGCTGGCGGATTGCGCCCTTTCAAGGCTGTTGGTTTGGCAAAGATATGACTCTGGCCGCAACTCTTTCAAGAAAGGGCGTAATAGGGTTTTTCAGCTAAATAGCGTTAGTTGCCGATTTTACAAATGGCTGGTTTCCGGTAAAAGTCGGGAAGAATCCTGAACCCGGAAATAGTATCTTTTTAAAAGCCCAAACCCTCCTGTTGGTTCTGGAAGCTGATTTCCAGTTCCCTGTCTGACACGCAGTGTCTGACCTGCGTTGCGGCCTTTCAGGAAATAGTATCTTTGAAAATGCCCAAACCTGCCCCTTGTCATTACGACGAAGGAAGAATCCGGTACCAGTCGCGCTTGAAAGTCCGGGCTTGTCGGCAAGCCACCGCCCGATTGGCTTCGCCGAACTTGCGTTTCCTTGTGCCTCTGAACGACAAAGTGAAATAGTATCTTTCAGAAAGGCCAAACCTGCCTGCCGCCACTACACGATTTTCCGGAGGGACGACTGCCTGACCATCAGTTTGGTGGGCAGCACGCGCGTAAATGTCGCCGTTTCTTGGCCGCCCTGAACCCTTTCAATCTGTTCGAGCAACAGTTTTGCCGCCACCTGGCCCATTTCAAAGCCCGGCTGATGCACCGACGTGAGGGCGGGTTCCACAACGGAGGCCATCTCCCAATCGCTGAAACCGGCCACCACCACGTCGTACGGGATGCCAAACCCCATCTGCTTGAGCACCGAGATGGCCCCGATGGAAACCGGGTCGGCAACGGCAAAAATGGCATTGGGCGGTTGGGGCAGTTGCATCAGTTGGCGGGTGAGCCGTATTCCGGTTTCGTAGGTCACGCCGCCCGTGCATTCCAGGATGTATTCCTCCCGGATTGGCAGGGCGTGTTTTTTCAACGCATCCACATAGCCTGCCAGCCGCAACCGCGAGTTGGAGGCCGCCGTGGGGCCGCGCATCAGCGCGATCCTGTCGCCTCCCTGTTGTATCAGGTGTTCGACGATGTTGAAAGCCCCCGCATAATCGTCCACGATCACTTTGGTCACGTCAAGTTCGTCGCACACCTTGTCGAACAGCACCAGCGGCACGCCATGATCCACGAACTCCTGCAAGTGCCCGTACAGTTCGGTTTCGTTGGAAAGCGAAATTAAAAGTCCGTCCACGCGGCTGTTGAGCAGCGTGCCGGTTTCGCGCACCTCCCGCTGGTAAGTCTCGTTGGTCTGGCAGATCATGACACTGTATCCGGCTTGGTCGGCCACGTCCATGATGCCACTGATAACCGTGGAGAAGAAATGGTGCACGATTTCGGGAATCACCACGCCGATCACATTGGATCGGCTGGCCCGCAGGTTCAGCGCAATCGGGTTGGGACGGTATTTGAGCTGGGCGGCCAAGTCAAGCACCGCCTTTTTGGTTGCCGGGCTGATGTCAGGATAATTCTTGAGGGCGCGGGAAACCGTGGCCACCGTGACCCCCAGTTGGCGGGCTATATCCTTGAGGGTGGTGTGCTGTGCTTTCATGAATGGTTTGCTGATGCGGTGGTACTCTTAGTGCAACGATTGCCAAAGATATTACACCTTAGAAACGTTCTAAATAGGGGACAACTTTTATGCCGAAAACGGTTACGTAACCGTTTTCGTTGCCAATATACCAGAATGTTGAATTAATTATATTGTGACTCTAAATAATTACACTTAAAATTGTATGGATAAATAACAATCACACCTAAAATCCTACAGTTAAAAGTACGGCGCGATAGCAAAAAGAAAGTTGGCGGTGTACGGTCATTTTATATTGTCGACAATGGTAATTTGTGTTTTGCCTTGCATGGGCGGGTAATATCCATATTGCTGGCAATGCTCCAGCAAACTCCGAGTTACCGAAGAATTTTCCGAATACTTTATCAAATACAACCAACTTACTTTTCCATTTATGACCATGAAGATTACTTTCAAGACAAATCTTGGCCGGATTGCAGCCAAGTCGGTTCGTTTCGCAACTGTCTGCCTCGCCCTGATGGTTTCGGGCATGGCGGCGTATGCCCAAAAAGCGGTGACCGGCAAGGTGACCGACGGTGCGGACGGCTCCGGCCTGCCAGGTGTGAGTGTGAGCGTGAAGGGAACCACCACAGGTTCGGTCACCGATGCTACGGGTGCCTACCGGGTTACCGTGCCGGGCGACGATGCGGTGCTGGCTTTCAGCTTTATCGGCTACGTGAGCCAGGAAGTTGCCGTGGGCAGCCGTTCAGCCATTGATGTTGCCTTGGCGACCGATGTGCAGTCGTTGCAGGAAGTGGTGGTGATTGGTTATGGAACGCAGCAGAAGAAAGATGCCACCGGTGCGGTTGTCGCACTCGGGCCAAAGGACTTCAACAAGGGCGTTATCGCATCGCCCGAGCAGTTGCTACAGGGACGTGCGGCAGGCATCCAGATCACGCCGGCTAGCGGCGAGCCGGGTGCTGGCATCAGCATTCGTATCCGGGGTACGAGTTCGGTGCGGAGCGGCAACAACCCTCTGTTTGTAGTGGATGGTGTGCCGTTGGATGGTGGAGCCGTTTCCGATGGTGGCAGGGGATCAGGCGCGCAAGCACCCCGAAACCCCCTCAATTTCCTGAATCCGGAAGATATTGAAAACATATCGGTACTGAAAGATGCGTCGGCGGCGGCTATTTACGGTTCGCGCGGTTCCAACGGTGTGGTGCTCATCACCACCAAGCGGGGTAAATCGGGACAGCAAAGTCTGGACGTTTCGGCCTCCACCAGCATATCGTCAACCTTGAACAGGTATGATGTGCTGCCAGCCAGCGAATACCTTGGTGCGGTGAAGACAGCCGGGGGAGATCCGACGCAACCAGCCGTGAACGGCGGAGCCAGCACGGATTGGCAAGACCAGATTTTCCGCACGTCCGTAACCCAAAACTACGGTCTGAGCTATGGCGGGGGTACTGATAACACGCGGTATCGCTTTTCCCTAAGTTATGCCGACCAGCAAGGAATAGTCAAAAAGTCAGCCCTCAACCGACTGACCGGGCGGATTAATGCCAGCCACGAACTATTCAACGATAAGGTGGTGCTGGATATGTCCTTGACTACTTCCAGCATCCGCGACGTGTACGTGCAGAACACCGATGATGCCGGTTTCCAAGGCAACCTGATTGGAGCGGCCATCCAAGCAAACCCTACTTACCCCACCCGTGACACTCAGGGACGGTACTTTAATCCGGACGGTTACAACAATGCCCCCTACCGAGACAAAACTGTGTACAAGCCCAACGGCAATTCGTTCCGCAACCCGGTGGCCATGCTGGAAGGTATTGACGATGTGGGCGACACGCGCCGTACGTTGGCCAATTTCGGGGCCACTTGGAAAATCGTGAAGGGATTGTCATACAAAGCCACTTTCGCTGTTGATGCCTCCACTTCCGAAAGGCGCACATCGGTGCTGCGCAATATGCCAGGCTTTGAACTCCGGGAAGTGATTGTGGACAGCACGCAATATACTGGCTTGGGAGTTATCCAAAACCGTGTAAAAGGATCGCAACTGACTGAACAAACACTGACTTACAATGGCAAGGTGGGCATTGGCACACTGGATGCCTTGGCGGGTTTCTCGTACCAGCGGTTTGAGGAGCGGGGCACTTTCGGACAGGCAGAGCTGTACCAGCCGCTGGCCATTTTTCCGTATGCCAATGCATTTGCGGCTGTCAATAATCAAGGTGCCAATAAAGCTTACAGTGTTGGTTCTGACCGCAGGCAGAGTGAATTGCAATCATTTTTCGGCAGGTTGAATTACAACATCAATGACAAATACCTGCTCACGGCCACTGTGCGGCGTGATGGTTCATCGAAATTCGGTGTCGAAAACAAGTACGGTATCTTTCCTTCATTCGCTGGTGCTTGGAGGATTTCCCAGGAAAGTTTCATGCCGCAAGGCATATTCGATGACCTGAAATTGCGGGCCAACTGGGGCATTACAGGAAATCAGGAATTCGACCCCACACTGACCCAGAATCGTTTCGCCTTCGACCCGAACAACAACAGTATCTCAAGGGATATAACACCCAATCCGAACTTGAGGTGGGAACAGACAGCTCAATACGGAATCGGCCTTGATTTTGCCTTTTTGGGCGGACGTTTATCAGGTACGATTGATTATTTTAACAAAAACACGACCGATCTGTTGATCGAGGCATTTTATGCCCAGCCGGCACCGGCTCGCTCACGGTTCATCAACTTGCCCGCCAACATAATTAACTCGGGTGTGGAGTTCGCATTTAATTATAATGTGATCACGGATAAGAAACTGACGTGGACGGTTGCCTACAACATGACATTCCTGAACAACAAGGTGACCAATTTTGACGGCCTGTACCTAACCGGCGAAATACGCGGACAAGGTTTGAGCGGTGCCAATGCACAGCGCATTGTGGGTGGAAAGCCTTTGAACGGGTTTTTCCTGCCGACCTTCACCGGGTATGACGAACAAGGTTTAGGACAGTACACCGATCCGGCTTTGCGTCTGGAATACGTGGGCAGTCCGTTTCCAAAGTTCAATTTCGGCCTCACCAACAGTTTCACCTACGGCAAACTTGACCTGAGCGTGTTTCTGAACGGATCAACTGGATTCTATGTGTACAACAACACAGCTAATGCCATTTTCACAAAGGGCAACCTTCGCAACGGCCGCAATGTGACCCGCGCCACAGCAGCCAGTGCGGAGTCGGCACTGAACCCGCCAATCCCGTCCACCCGCTTCTTGGAGAAAGGCGACTTTGTGCGGTTGTCCAACGCTTCGCTCGGTTACAGTTTCAAGACAGCGGCGGGCAGTGCCATCCGGAGCTTGCGGGTTTCGCTAACCGGCCAGAACCTGTTGCTGTTCACGAAATACTCCGGTATTGACCCGGAAGTGAACACGAATGCGAGCCGTGACGGAATCCCTTCCACCAATATGGATTACTTGGCATTCCCTTCGGCCCGTACTTTCACCATCGGGTTGAATGCCGGATTTTAAGGCGGAAAATATTTGTACCGCAGACGCACAAGCCATCCTATACTTGCTTGCAACGTAGCAGGCAAGTGCAGAATGGAAAACAAACAGAATGGTATTTAGGTTAGTATATTTATTGTCAAACAATAACCCATTTTCGCAAAATGAAAACATCAACGAATAAGTTTCCAGCCGCCTTGCTGGGTACTTTGTTTTTGGGAATGTTAGGCTGTTCAAATTTAGACGACAAGGTTTTGGATCGTCCGACGGATGTTAATTTATCTGCTGGTGGTGCCAACGCGGCCAGTTTGCTGAATGGTGTGTACTCGCAACTGAACTCGTTCACCGACCAGGCGAATGCATATGCCATGATGGAGCATTCCACGGATGAGATGATGGGGCCAACCCGTGGTACGGACTGGGACGATTTCGGTACTTGGCGACGGTTGCACCAGCACACGTGGGATGCTGCCCACAACCAAATCAATGGTGCTTGGGATAACCTCAACATCGGTGTGTTCCGCGCAACGGAAACAATCGCGGCTGCCGGTTCCAATACCGATTTGGCTGCTCAAGCAAGATTCCTGCGGGCATTCTTCATGTTTTACGTCGTTGATTTATATGGTCAAGTGCCGTTGAGGGAAGCCAATGCAAGTTTTGATGCCGTTCCTAAGGTGCTTACCAGGGTGGAGGCGACAAACCTGATCATTGAAGATCTGAAGTTTGCCATCCAGAACCTCAAGCCCGGCGCATCTGGCAGAGCCAACATAGACGCTGCCCGGTTCCTGCTGGCAAAAGTGTACCTGAATAGAGGTGTATTTACCCAGAGTCCGCAACAGCCGAGCGGCCCGTTCACCTTCGCGTCGGCCGATATGAACAGTGCCATTGAGAACTGCGATGCGATTATCAGTTCGAGCCGTTACCAGTTGGAGCCGGTGGGCGAATATTTTGACAACTTTCACTGGGATAACAGCACATTGTCCAAGGAGTTGATTTTCGTGATTGCCAATGAGAAAGGTGCGCCGGTCGGCAACGTGCAGAACCGTTTCCGGATGACCTTGCACTACCGCCAGCAACCCGACGGTTGGAACGGATTCACCACACTGGCTGATTTTTACAACAGTTTTGAGGCGCAAGACGAAAGGCGCGGCAAAGCAGTGACGGGAATGACGGACAAGTTGGGCTTGAACGCCGGATTTTTGGTCGGACAACAAAGGGGCCCGGTTGAAAAGAAACTTCCTAATGGAACCGTGACAACGGTGATTGATGACCTGAAAGACCGTGGCGGCAACCCGCTGGTATTCACCGATAAGCTGAATATCCTGTACTCCAATGAGGCTGTCGGTATCCGGGTAATCAAATACCTGCCGGAACCTGGTAACTTTGGCAACCAAGGCACTGACTACGTGTTTTTCCGCTACTCTGATGTGTTGCTGATGAAAGCCGAAGCCATTGCCCGTGGGGGAGCCGCTACCGCCGGAGCCACCGCCAATTCATTGGTCAGCAGCCTGCGGGCTGCACGCGGGGCCACTGCCGTGTCAAGCGTTGCCCTGCCCGCGCTGTTGGCCGAAAGGGGTCGTGAATTATATTGGGAGGGATGGAGAAGGAATGATTTGATTCGCTTTGAATCATTTTTGAAGCCGTTTGACCAAAAGCCCGCGCAATCCGAAGCGTTTCGCGTTGTGTATCCGATACCGCAACGTGCCGTGGATACAAACCCGAACCTGAAGCAGAATTTCGGCTACTGATGGTTGTTTTTAAATAGGCTTTCATCAAGCAAAACAGCAACCCGGCCAGGTTGCTGTTTTGTTTGCTGGGTAAACTGAAACAGTATGTTTCAAAAAAGCCAAACCCGCCTGTTCAAAATTATGAGTGATGCGGATTTGCCTAACTGGAAACCAACGGCAGATGCCGCCACCGGAAAAAATAGTATCTCTTGGAAACCCCAAACCCCCTTTGCAACCACGCTTGGAAATCCATCTTCTTTTTGAAATGAGACGCTTGACCTGTTTGGCAATTTTTTTTCTGCTGTTGTCTTGCAGCCGCAAGGAGGAGCTGCTTTTCAAGCGGATGGATGCTTCGGCAACCGGCATCACATTCGCCAACCGCCTCCACGAGACTGAAGAGTTGAATATACTCACCTACGAATACTTCTACAATGGTGGGGGTGTGGCCGCCGGAGACTTCAACAATGACAACCTGGTGGATTTGTATTTCACCGGTAATCAGGTCGAAAACAAACTCTACCTCAACCAAGGCCGCTTCAAGTTCGAAGACATTACCGCCAAAACCGGAGTGGCCGGACGGAAAGACAGTTGGAAAACCGGCGTAAGCCTCGTAGACATCAATGCCGATGGCTGGCTCGACATTTACGTGTGCTACTCGGGAAACCTGCCACTCGAACTGCGCGAAAACCAACTGTTCATCAACAACCGAAACCTGACCTTTACCGAACAAGCCAAAGCCTATGGTTTGGCAGATGCGGGCTACTCCACTCAGGCTGCCTTCTTGGATTATGATTTGGATGGCGACTTGGACTGTTTCCTCGTGAACCATAACCTGAAAGACTACGAACGCAACCCGGATGCCTCCGCTATGCGCACTAAACGGGATGAATATGCGGGTGACAAACTGTTTCGTAACGACAACGGCAGATTCAAGGAAGTGACACAGACCGCCGGAATCAAAAGCAATCCGCTGGGTTTTGGTTTGGGCTTGGCCGTGGCCGACGTGAACGTCGATGGCTTGCCCGACATATACGTGGGCAACGACTATGTAGAGGACGACTACCTGTACGTGAACCAAGGAAATGGCACATTCAAGGATACCTTGCGCGAAATGCTGAGTCATACTTCCCGCTTTACGATGGGCGTGGATATTGCCGATGTGAACAACGATGCCCGGCCTGATATCTTCACGTTGGATATGCTACCCGAAGACAATACACGCCAAAAACTGCTTGCCTTCCCCGATAACTGGAATAATTACCAGTCCATGCTCGCCAATGGCTTCCATCATCAGAATATGCGCAATATGCTGCACATCAATAACGGGGTGGTTGGTTTCAGTGAAATCGGGCAGTTGGCCGGAGTTTCCAACACCGACTGGAGTTGGGCGGCTCTGTTCGCTGATTTCGATAATGACGGCTGGAAGGATTTGTTCGTCACCAACGGCGAGATCAAGGATTTTACCAGCTCCGATTTCATCAAGTACACTGCCGACGAGCAAATGAAAGCCGCCGCCGGGCAGCCGCACGAATCGCTGCTGGAACAGATCAGGAAAATGCCATCGTCGCCCACGCACAATTACATTTTCAAAAATAATGGCAACCTGACTTTCACCGACAAAACCACCGATTGGGGCTTTGGCAAACCCACCGTCGCCAACGGAGCCGTGTATGTAGATCTGGACAACGACGGCGACTTGGACTTGGTAACCAACAATAACAATGAGGCGGCGGGCATTTACAAAAACAATATTTTGGAAAATAGTATCTCTGGGAAACCCCAAACCTCCTTCCTGAAAATACGCCTGAAAGGCCCGGCAAGCAATCCGTTTGGCGTGCAGGCAAAAGTTTTTGTGGAATGCGGGGGCTTGCGCCAGTACCGGGAGTTTTCACCGGTGCGCGGCTTCCAGTCGTCCATCGTGGATGCGTTGCATTTTGGTTTGGGAAAGGGCGTGCATCCCGCGAAAATCCGCGTCGTTTGGTCCGATGGCAAAACGCAAACCGTTGACAATGTGAAAACCAACCGAATGCTGGTGTTGGATTACCGGAATGCATCATTACCGCCTGCGGAAAACATTTCCGCACGTTCAATCTTTCAAGCCGACCCAGACACGCCCGGTTTTGCGCACAAGGAAAATTACACGAACGATTTTACCCGCCAAATCCTGCTTCCGTACCAGTATTCGTACACCGGTGCGCGGATGGCCACCGGCGATGTGAACGCCGACGGATTGATTGATTTATATGTGGGAGGAGCCCGGAACCAGCCGGGCAAAATCTTCCTCCAGCGGCAGAATAGTATCTTTCCGGAAGTCCGAACCCCCGCTTTCCAAGTCGACTCGGTTTACGAAGACAAAGACGCGGTGTTTTTTGATGCCGATGGCGACAAGGATTTGGATTTGTACGTGGTCAGCGGCGATTATTCGCAGCCTAAGAACAGTGTTTTCCAGCAGGACAGGCTGTATGAGAACAACGGCAAAGGCAGTTTCACACGCGACAAAGCCGCCCTGCCCGACGAATTCCTGAATGGTTCCTGCGTGAAGCCGTTTGATGTTGACCGTGATGGTGATTTGGATTTGTTTGTGGGTGGAACGGTTGTTCCCGGCGAGTTTCCGCGCAGCGAACCGAGCCTGTTTTTGATAAACAATGGCGAGGGCAAGTTCAGCACCGGCCATTCATTGGCGCTTGGCTTGGTCAGTGACGCGGTGGTGCTTGACAGGAACGGTTCACCAAACTTGGTTGTGGTGGGCGAATGGATGCCACCAAAAATAGTATCCTTTCAAAACGCCAAACCCGCCATTGCCGATTTGCCCGTCCGCGATGCCGGTGGCAGATTCCGGACGCTCAACGGCTGGTGGAACCGCATTGCCGCCGGTGATTTGGATGGAGATGGCGACCAGGACTTGGTACTGGGAAACTTGGGCGGCAACTGCCAGATGAAGCCCTCCGAAACCGAACCGATACGCATTGCCGCCGCCGATTTTGACGGCAACGGAACCCTTGACCCGGTGCTGAGCTACTACATGGCGCACCAACAGCACCCGGCCGTCAGCCGCGACGAGTTGCTGGAGCAGATTGTGTCCTTGCGCAGGCAATATACTGATTATCAGTCGTTTGCCACGGCTACAATGGAAGACTTATTTCCGGGAAATGCGCTGAAAAACGCCACCACCTACCGCATTGACTTCACGGAGACGTGCATTCTGGAAAACGCGCCGGCGGGCTTTGTACTGCATTCGCTACCTTTGCCCGCCCAATATGCACCCGTGTACGCGATTGCAATCCATGATTTTGATGGCGACGGCAAAAAGGATTTGCTGCTTTGCGGCAACCAGTCGCAGTACCACTTGCGCATTGGCCGGATGGATGCAAACCATGGCTTTTTGTTCCGCAACAAAGGCGGATTTCATTTTGAATACGTGCCGCAAAACATTTCCGGCCTGCACCTAGACGGTGATGTGAAGGACATCAGTGCTGTGAATGCCGATATGTGGATTTTTTCGGTCAATAATGGGCCGGTGCAGGCATACAGGATAAATAAGCCCACTGCCATTGTTCCATGATTCGGAGGGGTTTGGGCTTTTCAAAAGATACTGTTTTGCCGTTTCCATGCCCGCATGAAGCCATCGCCAATGATTTTCATAAAAATCCACACCATGCGCCATACCATCTTTTCGCTTTTGTTGCTCCTGCTCATCAGTTGCCAAGCAAAAAAGGAAATTTCCGAAGACCCGCTTTTCCAGTTAATGTCTGCCCAGCAGACGCACATTGGCTTCGTGAATAAAGTGGACAACACGCCGGATTTCCACATTTTCAGCTACCGCAATTTCTACAACGGCGGCGGCGTGGCTATCGGCGATGTGAACAACGACAGCCTGCCCGACATTTTCGTCACCTCCAACTTCGGCGACAACAAGCTGTACCTCAACAAGGGAAACTTTGAATTTGAAGACATCACCGCCACCGCCGGGGTTGCGGGAAAACACTCGTGGAGCACCGGAGCCACCTTTGCCGATGTTAACGGCGATGGTTTTCTGGACATTTACGTGTGCAATTCGGGCAACCGCCAAGGCGATGCCCGTGCCAACGAACTGTTCATCAACAACGGCATTTCTCCCCTCGCCAACGGGGAGAGGCCGGGGGTGGGGTTCACCGACCGGGCCGCCGAATACGGTTTGCAGGACGGTGGGTTTTCCACCCACGCCGCCTTCTTTGACTACGACCGCGACGGCGATTTGGATATGTACCTGCTCAACAACAGCTTCACACCCATCGGCGTGTTGCGCGATGCCAACCTGCGCAATGAACGCGACCGGCTGGGCGGCCACAAACTGTTCAGGAACAATGGCACGCCCCCCCCCGTTGCCAAAATAACTCCCCTCCCAGCAGGGGAGGGGCCGGGGGTGGGGTCTCCGGCGGGCACTGTCTTCACGGATGTGAGCGAGCAGGCGGGTATTTATGGCAGCCTGATCGGCTTCGGACTGGGCATTACCATCGGAGATGTAAACAACGACAATTGGCTGGACATTTACATTTCCAATGACTTCTACGAACGCGACTACCTGTACATGAACAACCGTGATGGCACGTTTGCCGAGTCGCTGACCCAAAGCATGAACCACATCAGCCTGTCTTCGATGGGGGCCGATATTGCCGACATCAACAACGACGGTAACCTGGATATTTTCGTAACCGATATGCTGCCCGGCAATGACTCGCGCCTGAAACGCACCACGACTTTCGAGGACTACAACCGCCAGCAATCGGTGGTGGCCAACGACTTCCACTACCAGTTCACCCAGAATATGCTGCACCTCAATAACGGCGACGGCACGTTTGGCGAGGTGGCCCGGCTGGCCGGTGTCCACGCCACGGATTGGAGTTGGGGCGCGTTGCTCTTTGACATGGACAACGACGGGCTGAAGGATATTTTCATCGCCAACGGCATTGTCAAGAACCTGACCGATCAAGATTTTGTGAATTTCCTCGGCAGCGAG
>JAYWIH010000082.1:0-13175 GCA_043789005.1 Sphingobacteriales bacterium | reverse complement strand
GGCGCGGACTGCGGGCATCGGGCCGCATTGACCACCTGAACACGACCCTGACCGCCAAAGACATTCTTTTCACGCCCGATTCGGTGGTGGCCAGAGGTCAGCAGGCCGACATCCGGGAGGCGATGCTGGGCAACGTCAACGTGCCCAAAGCCAGCATCAAGGATTTCAAACTCACTTGGAAAGCCAAAGCCGACAGCCTGATGCTCACCAGCACTAAGTCGCCGTTTGAGGTTTACAAGGAAACGGGGTCTTCCTTCTCGGGCACAATGGTGGTCAGGCGCAACGGCCTGTTTGGTTTCGGCCAACTGGACCGCCCGGATTCGGAACTGGACTCGCCAAATCTGGCCTTTGAAAAAAACCGGTTCAGGGCCTCGGATGCCGAGTTCCGCATCAAGTCCAAAAGCGCGACCAAGCCTTCGCTGCTCGCCAACTTCGTGAATGTGGACTTTGACATGGGGAAAAAAGTGGTGGACATTAAAACCAGCGACAATCCCGACCTGATCGGATTCGCCAGTCTGGAGTTTCCGTATTGCGAATACAAGACTTCCATCAACAGAGCGACTTGGCTGCTCGACAAGAAAATAGTACTCATGGAAGGCGATGTGAAAACCTCCACTTTCACATCCAACAACCCGCTGCACGAAGGGCTTACGTTCAATGCCCGCGTGGCTGGCTATAACATCGACAAGATGACGCTGAGCATTTCGGGCATCCCCTACATTGTGTCGGCCGATGCGCGGATCATGCCCAACAAGGGCGTGGTGATGATCTTGGAAAACGCCAAGATGATGCCCCTCACCAAAGCCACGCTGACACTGGACACCACAACGGCCTACCACAAACTGATTGATGGCGATATCCAGATACTCTCGCGCAAGAAATTTATCGGCAACGCCACTTACAACTACACCAACTTCGAGGGCAAGACCTTCAACGTGAAGATGAGCGATTTTGAAACGCGCACCGAAGAAGCCAAACGCAAGAAAGACGAACCGGTACAGTACACGGCGGCGGTGGGCACCGTGGACGAGGACAGCAAGTTCTACCTCACTTCGCGGATGCTTTTCAAGGGAGCCATTACCATGAAGTCGCCACGAAAATACCTTGACCTTGACGGATTTGTGAAACTTGACCTGAAATCAACGGCCAGCCTCGCGGACTGGATTTCGTATAAGAGCAAACCCGAAGACGAAGGCGTGACCATACTCGTGGACGAGAACCTGAAATCGGGCACCACGCAGATGACCGTGGGCGTACACTCGGACAAGGAAACCTCGTCGTTATACACCACCTTCATTTCGGCCAAAAGCCACCCCGACGACAAGGACATTTTCATGGCTACCGGACAATTGACCAACAACGACGCGGGCAACGAATTCAAGGTGACCGACCCCGAACGCGCCAAGACCAACACCTACGCCGGCAACCAGTTTGTGTTGGACGATGCAACCGGAAAAGCCCGGCTCGAAGGCAAGCTGAACCTATTTAATGACGCGGAAAACTACCTGCCCGTGAGTACGGGCATCGGCGACATTGACCTCAAGGCCAACGAGTTCACGTTTAACGCGCTGATGGGCTGGAACTTCCCCGCTTCCACGCAGATATTCGATGCGATGGCAAACGGGATACTGGAAGCCAAAGACAATGAAAATGCCGGGCAGAACGCCGCCGAACCCGACAAGGAACGGCTGCTGCTGAAACTGGCGCAAGTAATCGGTGAAAAGGAAACGCAATACTGGAAAGACAAACTGGCAATTGAATACGCGCCGCTGCCGCAGATTTCCAAGCGTTTCGTCTTGCCGCTGGTACTCTCCAATGTGATGCTGCGCTGGAACGATGAAAACAAGAGTTTTGGCAGCTACGGCAAAATCGGCTTGGCAAACATCGGCAACACGGACATCAACGGCGAGTTTGATGGCATGGTTGAAATCCGCAAAACCGGCCAAGGCGACCAAGCCACGGTGTTTCTGCAAGTTTCATCCAGCAAATGGTATTACCTCAACTACCAGCAGGGCAAGTTGTCGCTGCTCTCATCCGACGATGGTTTCAATTCCACCGTTGCCTCCAAGGGCAAGAGCGGCAAGTCGTTCAGCGTGGCGCGTGCCACCGACGATGAAGTGGAAGGTTTCAGGGAACATTTCAGCGAAACGCACCTGAAACAGAAACTTGATGCCAAGAAAATTCCGGCTGCCGTGAAAAAAGAGGTGAAGGGTGAAACCGACAAGCCAGCGGAAGAAGCGGGCACAAAAAAGGCGGACAAGGCTGCGGAGAAAAAGACCGGCGAAGTGATGGACGAAAATAGTATCTCCGAAAACGATGAAACCCCCGCCGAAACGGGCAAAAAGAAAAAGGAAAAGAAGAAGAAAGCTGACAAAACGCCAACTGACACCAAGACCGCCGACAAGAAAAAGGCCGAAAAACAGAAGGCCGCCGACGAAGAGGAGAAAGACGGATTTTAAAGGCACACGCCAACTGGAAACGGTAACCCACAAACCCCCCGCTGCACAACAGCGGGGGGTTTTGTGTTTTCAGGCAAGCCCGCCACCGGCCAGGCAAGCCCGACGAGTACGCGAAATAGTATCTTTTGAAACCCGCAAACCCACTTGGACAATTGCAAGAATCTTGCCCCTGCACAGCTTCCGCAAACGGTTGGCCATGATTTACGGCTACCCGTTGAACAAACCAAAGGAATCCGGGCCGGATTAATTTTTGGCGAAAGGTAAACCGGAAGCCCGCCAAAACCGTATAACCGCCACCAACGGCCTTCGGCGGGCATCAGCCGCTTGGCTTGTGGTTGTGCCAAGGCTTGGCAAGCGGCCAGAAGGTTTGGGCTTTTGAAAACTGGAAGTCCCGCCGAAGGCAGGAGATACTGTTTTCCAACAGATACGCCCAAGGTAAAGCATGGATTTGGTTGAATATTGGAATACGGCCACTCCAACAGGCTGAATGTCTATTATGCTGAATGTCTATTATTTAGATGCACCAAAATAGTATGTTTCAAAAAGGCCAAACCCCCTCTCTTTAAAATTCGCCGACCTTCAGCACCACGATTGGGTGGTGCTATCACAAAAAACCGACACATATCCGACTGTTAACCCTATCCTGAACCTCAATGAAAAAAACAATTCTACTGGCCACCGCACTACTGTTAAGTTGCAACGTGAAAGGTGAAAATTTCAATGTTGCCAACAACGATGTTGCCGCACTTGTCAGCGCTATTATTGCCGCCAACAATAACAGTGAAGCAGATATAATCAATTTGGCAGCCAATGGCGTGTATGATTTGACGGCAGTCAACAATACCATATCCAACCCGAATATAGGAGGCGGAAATGGACTTCCTGCTATCACGAACAGTTTTGCGGGAACCGGCGCGGACATCACCATCAACGGCAACGGGGCAACCATCCAGCGCAATACGGCCGGAGATTTGCGTCTTTTGGTTATTGCCGGAAGCGGTACGGAAGTCATTATCAACAACGTGGTTTTCAAAAATGCCAAAGCCACCCTGAATGGTGCCGCGATTGCGGCAATGTGGCAGAAAGTAAAATTAACAGTGAATGACTGTGTATTTGAAAACAACGCAATTACACCTACAGGTGCCAATACAGAAGACGGTGGCGGAGCTATCCTTATTCATGAGGGCTTTCTGACAATTACAAATTCTACTTTCAAAGGCAATACTGCTCCTAATGGCGGGGCTATCAAGTGTTTGCTTTCCAATATGACTTTAATAAATTGTATTTTTGAGAATAACAGAACCACAGGCACAGGCAATAATGGTGGTGCGGGTGTGATAGTTGACGGGGCTTTTAATGATTCTTCCAACCCTAATACCTACAATCCAGCACGCTCTATTACTATACAGCAATGTAAATTTTTGAATAATACCGACATCAAACAAGGCGGTGGTTTATTCCTTTACACTTACGGAAATACCAATGCAACAATAGACAAATGCTACTTTAAAGGAAATAGCTCGTCTATGGGCGGAGGCTTATGGGCTATGGGCGAAACGGGTGGTACCTGTACTATCACTAACTCTACTTTTGACTCCAACGTCAGTAGTGGGGCTGGCGGAGGAATTGCGACTATAGCCAATGGTGGTCAGACTTTTATCCTCAATATTACTAACTCAACACTCGCGTTCAACCAAGCAAATGGTGTAGGGAGTGGTGGTGGCGGCGGATTATTTAACGCTAATGCGACTGTAGCCATCAGCAATAGTACCATTGCCAAAAATTCAACTAATTCTTTCGGTGGGGGAATTGCAGGTGCAAACGGCATTACCATTAAAAACAGTATCATTGCCGACAATACAGCAACAAATAACAATGGTGCTTTCGGGGTAAATAATATCCAACGGAATTGCGGTTCAGATGGCTTTGTAGTTTCGCCACCACCTTATTTTACCAATGGCGGAAATAATTTGGAGTGGCCAATAAGAACAGATCTAACAAACAATGGGCTTTGCACACCCAGTATGACTGTGGCAGACCCTAAACTGGACGATGCGGTTAAAGACAATGGCGGAAGTGTGCCAACACTGGCGATTTTAGCGGGGAGTGCCGCCATAGATGCGGGAAACAACTGCATTTCAACAGACCAAAGAGGTACAGCAAGGAACGGTAATTGTGACATTGGCGCGTTTGAATTCAGCTCGGTGGTAGCCGCTACGTCCGCACTTACACCCCAGATATGCACCGCCCCCGCCGCCATAGACATGGCCGGAGCCGTGCCCTTCGGCGATGGCACGCCAAGCAGCATCACCCAGGCAACACTCCAGACGCTGATCAACACCGGTGGCAAGATTGTCTTCAACGGCGGGGCCGCACCCGTCACCCTTACGCTCTCGGCCACGCTGATGGTGGATGCCCGAAAGGAAGTGATTATTGACGGGCTGGGCTTGCTGACTATCAGCGGCAACAACACCGTGCGCATCTTCGACAAGGGCGCACCGGCCAACCAGGGCGAAGGCACGCTGTTAGGCCTGCAGAACATGAAACTCATCAACGGCAGCACCAATGAGGGCTTGGGCGGGGCGGCCATCCGGGGCAGTTTCTATGGCTCGCTGAAAGTGCACAATGTGGCGTTCGAGAACAACCAAGGGCCGCTCTCCAATGGTGATGCCTGCGGGGCCGTGTGGACGGGCGGCTACAAGGAAGCCTCGTTTGTCAACTGCACATTCATCAACAACCGGGCGGCCAACGGCGGAGCCATGGGTTCCATTGGCAGCAGCGTGTCCATCATCAACTGTCTTTTTGACGGCAACCAAGCCACCGGCACGGGTGGCACTAGCACCAGCGTTACGGGGCTGGGCGGTCAGGGCGGGGCGGTGTACACGGACGGTGTGCAAAACTCAGTGAACAGCTACTTGAACATTTGCGGCAGCGTGTTCAAAAACAGTACTGCCGGACATCAAGCCGGGGCGTTGAACGCCTCATTTTACCGCAACCAAGGCAGCACCGGCACCATAGACCGCTGCACATTCGACAACAATAACTGCGCCTCCGCCCAAGGCGGAGCCATGTACCTGCAACTTTCAGAAGGATTGGCTCCCAGCGGCACCAGAGCCAATGGCAATTTTTTGGTCACCAATTGCACGTTCAACAACAACCGGACACCCTCGCAGGGCGGGGCGGGTTGGGTGGGGCCAAACACCATCACCGTGTTCACCAACTGCACGTTCAACAACAACCGGGCGGTGAATGGCGGCAATGGCTTGGGTGGAGGTCTGGCCTTCACCGAAAATACCAGCAACACCATCACCAACTGCACATTTGCGTACAACCGCGCCGGTAACTTTGCCGCTTCCATTTTCAACGGCGGCAACACAACGCTGCGCAACACGCTATTTTACGAAAACTTGGTGGGCATCGCCTCGCAGGCCAATGCCGATGCCGGGGCGGTAATCAACAAGGGATCAAGCCTGACGGTGGGCGGCGGCAATTTGCAGTTTCCGGCCGGGTTTACAAGCCAGTTCGGCACTGTGGCTCGCGATTACTGGCTCACCAATAATGTACTGACCACCGATGCGCAACTGCAGGCCCTGGCCGACAACGGCGGCCCCACGCCCACCATGGCCCTGCCCACCGGCAGCCCGGCCATCAATGCGGGCATTGCCGCTGGTGCACCTGCTACCGACCAGCGCGGCCTCGCCCGCACTGGCAACCCGGACATCGGCGCATTCGAGTTCGGCTCGGTGGTGGTGACCACGCCCGTATTGACGGCCAGCCCAACATCGCTGTCCGGGTTTTCCTCCGATCCGGGTACGCCCTCCGCCGCCCAAAGCTACGCTCTCACGGGCAGCAACCTCGGCGCAGCCACCGTAACGGTTACGGCCCCGTCCGGCTACGAACTCAGCGCCGAGGGTGGTGCGTTTGCCACCGCCCTCGTATTCACCCCCGATCCTGATGGCACACTCAGCCAAACAGTGTCGGTACGGCTCACGGGTGCGGGTTCGGGTACTTTAAGCGGTTCGATTACCCACGCCTCAGCCACCAATACATTTTCTTCAGTAAGCGTCAGCGGCACTGTTGGGTCATTGCCCGTGCTGACGGTCAGTATTACATCGCTGTCCGGGTTTTCCTCCGATCTGGGCAAGCCTTCCGCCGCCCAGAGCTATACCCTCACGGGCAGCAACCTTGGCGCGGCCACGGTTACGGCCACGGCTCCGGCAAGCTATGAACTCAGCACCGACGGCTTTGCCTTCGCCCCCACCCTCGCCCTTGTCCCCAACGCTGGCGGCGCACTTAGCCAAACGGTGCAGGTGCGGCTCACGGGTGCGGGTTCGGGTACTTTAAGCGGTTCGATTACCCACGCCTCAGCCACCAATACATTTCCTTCGGTGAGTGTCAGCGGGCTGATTGTGCCGTTGCCGGTGCGGCTGGTGAGTTTCCGGGCCGTCGTAGTCGGAGACCGGGTATCGCTGGGCTGGGAAACCACTCTTGAACGGAACGCCTCGCATTTCACGGTGGAACGCAGTGGCAATGGCCGCACTTTTGAAGCCATCGGCCGCGTGGCCGCCACCGGCGACACCAAGAACCGGCAGGCATACGGCCTTTTTGATGCCCTGCCTCTGCCCGGCATTAACTACTACCGACTGCACATGGTGGATCGTGACGATAAAAGCGAATACAGCACGATTGTGTCGGCCACGTTGGACGATGCAACGCCTGCGATGGCTTTGCTGGGCAATCCGGTATCGGGCGGTATTATCCGGCTGGCAGTGCGCAACATGGAGGGGGCAAACTACCAGTTGCGTTCACTTACGGGGCAGGTTATCGGTGCGCAAACAGGTATCCAGACCGAGCGAACCGTTGAACTGCGCTTGAGCCAGCCGCTGCCTGCCGGTGTATACTTGCTTGAGGCTCAAGCCAAAGCCCGCCGCCTGACGCTGAAAGTGGTGGTGAACTAAAGGTGCGTTTTCCGGATGCCCAAAAAGCCCGAACCCATGCGGGTTTGGGCTTTTGAAAAGATACTATTTTCCGGCCAGCCTTATTCGCGCTTTCACTTCCCAATTTTCAATTTCTCGCCCACCGCCACCGACATTGTTGGTTTGCCGTTCCATTCCAGCAGTTGCGCCACCGTTACGCCGTGCGCCTTGGCTATTTTGTACAGCGTATCGCCGGGTTTCACTTCGTATTCACCGGTGGTTTGGCCGTTTCCGGGGATACTATTTTTCAGAGTTTCCGCATTCACAACCAGTTTCTGCCCCACCTTCACGCTATCGGTTGCCATAAGGCCGTTCAGTTGCTGCAACTCGGCCACCGTGCGGCGGTAGCGTTTGGCAATGGAGTAAAGCGTTTCGCCGGGCTGCACAATATGCCCGCCTGCGGTGGCGGGCAGGGTTTGGGGTTTCGGGGAGATACCTGCCTGTCCCGCCACGGCGGGTGAACCGGCAGGCAGGCTATTTTCGGGAACCTTGTTCTCCGTCTCGCCGCTCACCACCAGTTTCTGTCCCAGCCGCAACCCTTCATTTTCGGCAAGTCCGTTCCATTGGCGCAAGGCCGCCACCGAAACTCCGTATTGGCGCGCAATCGAAAACAGGGTTTCGCCAACTTGCACCTGATGGGTTTTCAGGAAAATGAATTCCTCGGCTTCCGGCTGGCTGCCGCCCGGATTACTTGTCACCGGCACCGAAGTTTCCGGCTCGCTTTTAGCCGGGGGCAATGCAACGGCAATGGGGGTTTGGGGTTTTTCGGGGATACTATTTTCCGAGATGCCGTTTTGCTCTGGTGTGGCAATTACCGGCTTGCCCACAACCGGCGAGTCAATGGTAGCGACGGGTTTTACCGGCGGAATTGCGGCACTGATTACTGGTTTTTTTGCGGCCTCCGGATCTGGTTTGGGTGTTGGCGCGGGCAGGTTGCGGATTTCCACGGGCTTGTCGGCCGGGCGGCGGAAACGCAGCCACAATATGCGTCCGTGTACCGGCTTTTCGTTGTCGGCAATCCGGTTTTTATCCTTCAACGCTTTCAACCGGATGCCGTATTTCTGCGAAATCTGCCACAATGTCTCGCCTTCGATGGCAGTATGGAAATGCAGTTTGGCTTTGCCGCGCTTCTTTTTCAGGTAATACACCTTTCCGGCAGCAACCGGTTCAGAGCCTGACAAGTCATTGTAAGCCAAGAATTTGCGCAACGGAACGCCGCCGCGAGCCGCCAGCCCGGCCGCATCATCGCCGGGCTTGGCTTGGATACCCGGACGGTTGTTGATCTCATACAAGCCGCCTTCCTGTTTCTTGAGCACCGGATATTTGGCACTTTTGCGGGCATCGGCCTCAATGTCGTAATTGTACTCGTAATTGAACGCCAGCGGTTTTTTCTCCGGCAGGTCAATGCGGGCGGCCACCACGGTTTGCTGGTCGGTGAACACGGGAACCAGCACCGTATATTCGCGGTCGTCGGGCACGCGGCGGCTGTTGAGCCACTTGTTGTACTGCGCCAATTGCTCCTCGTCCACTTTCAGGTCACCGGCAATGTCCGACAGTTTGCGGCCCGCCCCACCCGGATATTCCAGCAGCGACAGTGTGGCGCGGTAGGGGGCAGCCGAAGCGGCGTTCTCAAACGCGATGCGGTGCGCCAGGTATTTGAGCACGTACCAATGCGTGCCACCGTCAATGTCCATGCGCGTAGAGCCGCGTTCGCGTTCATCAATCAGGTTTTTGGCTCCGCCCACGCCCGTATTGTAGGCCAGCAGCGCGTAAACCCAGTTGTTGAAAAAGAAATTATTGCGTTTCAGGTAGCGGGCGGCGGCACGCGTAGAAGCTACAATGTGTTTGCGTTCGTCCACGTCGCTGTTTACGGCCAAGCCCATTTCCAAGGCGGTTTCGCGCTTGAACTGCCAGAAACCCACCGCGTTAGACGACGAAACCGCATCCGAAACCAGGCTGCTTTCCTGCACCACCAGGTATTTGAAATCGTTGGGCAGGCCTTCTTCGGCCAGTATCCGCTCGATGATGGGGAAATACAATTGGATGCGTTCAATCTTGGCTTGGCCCGACTTGCTCACTTTTGTCAGTTTTTCCACGTCCTCCTCAATTTTCCTCCGTGCTTCGCCCTTGATTTTCAGGCGGATGCCCGCAAAATCCAAGTCGTCGGGAACGTCGGCGGCAGCCACGCAAAGGCAGGAAAAAAGACAGAGGCAGGCAAGGAGGTTTTTCATGTCGGGGAGATACTATTTTCAAATCAACGGTAAATGTACGGAAGGTATTTTACGTGCGGTCGGGTTTGCGGTTGCCGACGCGCCCCTACAGCGCACGAAACAAAACAGTATGTTTTAAAAAGCCCAAACCCCCGCCCATGCCGCAGGACTTGGAAAGTCCCGCTACCCTTAAAACCCGCCCTTATTTCTTGCGCATCACCGAAAGCCCGTCGCGGATGGGGAAAATCACGTTTTCCACGCGCGGATCGTTTTGGATCATCGTGTTGAAATCAAGCATGGCTTGCAAATCCTTGTCTTTTTTGGCGGCTGCGTCGGCTACTTTGCCGCTCCACAGCACATTATCGGCAATGATGAAGCCGCCGGGGCGCAGGTTTGGCACTGTCAAGTTATAATATTCGGCATAGTGTATTTTGTCGGCATCAATAAACACCAAATCCCAAGTTTCGGCAAGCGTTGGTATGGTTTCCAAGGCATTGCCAATCAAGTGCTTGACTTTACCCGAAATCCCGGCTTCCGCAAAATACCCGTTCACTTTTTCGTGCAGTTCCTCGTTCACGTCAAGCGTGTAGAGCAGGCCGTCGTCCGATAACCCTTCGGCGAGGCAAATGGTGGCGTAACCCGTAAACGTGCCGATTTCCAGAATCCGTTTCGGGCGGATCATTTGCGAAAACATGGCCAGCACGCGGCCTTGCAAATGCCCCGACAACATTCTGGACATCAGCACTTTGGCGTGTGTCTCACGGTTGATGTGCCGCAATAGCGGTGATTCGGGCGAGGTGTGCGCCTCGGTGTAGGCAGCAATATTTTCGGGAATCAATTCCATTGTCAGCTTTTTGAAAATAGTATCTTTTGAAAAGCCGAAACCCCAGCCCAAGGCAATATCTTAGAAGATGGTAAAAACAGCGGGCGGGCAGCAAGACGTTCAGAAGGCTTCCATAATGCCCAGATAAAATCCGGTATTGGCACGCCCAATGCCATAATCAATCCGGATGTTTATCCGCTCCTTCCGGTTGAGCATGAACCGTAAACCGCCGCCCAATGAATATTTCAGCGTATTCCAGCGCACATCCGAGGGTCGGTCAAACACATCGCCCAAACCGGCAAAACCCACCAAGCCAACGCGCCAAAACAGCGGCAGCCGGTACTCGACCTGGGTGGCGACAAAACGCAAGTCGCGGTAACGGTTGCGTGCATAGCCGCGCAGAATGTCTTCGTTGCCTGCCTGCGCCAAAAACACAAACGGCGGGTCACCAAAGTTGAGGTTGGCCGAAGTGTTGAGGCACAAGAAATGGTTTTTGCCCCACGGCAGGCGGTGGTAGCGGCTGTAGGTGAGCAGGAAATTGCGGTAATCAAACTCACCGCCCAATGCGCGTCCGTAAAGATACGAAGACACCTCCAGAAACTGGCCTTTGGTGGCATTGGCCACATTGTCGCGGGTGTCCACTAAAAACACCAAGCCCAAGCCGGAGTTTCGTCCGCCCCGGCTGCCAGTGATGTTGCCTTGCGCCAGTTGCTCCGCCTTGTCCGTTTGGAAATTGAAAAGCGAGGAAAAGTTGTAGTCGCCGCCGAAGTAAATGTTGGGAGCCAGCTTGCGCATTACCAGTTTCTTGACGCTGAACAAGTTGTATTCGTAGCGTTCCACATTTGTTTCGGGCGTGTTGTTGCCGATGCCATAATAGCGGTCGGGAAAGTTGCGGTAGCGCAACTCGCCTTTCAGTATCCAATCTTCATCGCGCAGAAACACGTACCAGTAGCTCCAGATGTCCAGTTGGCGGTTTTGCGTGTAGTCGGCCAGCCCGGCAATGTACGACAGCCGCGTACTCGTGTTTTTTTCCGTGTTCGTGATCTTGAAATAATACGCACCCGCCAAGCCGTAGGCGAGCCGCGTGTCGGGCGTGTAGTACAGCAGCGGAATGGGCACAAACCCGCCGTCTTTCTGGTTGGTCGAGTCTAATTTGCTGGCGATGCGCCGGATGAAACCGGGCTTGGCACTGTCGGCGCGGGTTTCCGCTTGTCCGTGCGCTGAAATGGCCGAAAGACCCAACAGGAGGTAAAAATAACACGGGGCGATTTTCATGGTTTCGGTCTCTGCAAATAGGCCGTCAGGGTTTGAATCTCAAGGTTGGTCTGTGTCAAAGATATGCGCAAGTTCCAATCTTTCATGGCCATACGCTTCAAAACCAATAAAAAATTGAGCCTGACTGGTAAAACAGTATGGTTTGAAAAGCCCAAACCCGCCCTTTGGAAAACCCGGATCATTCGGGCAGATAGGTCAGATAACTCGTCTGGTCTTCCTCAAGCATTTCGTTGGCGATGTCGCGGAGTTGCTCGGCGGTGACGCGGCGGATGTGGGCAAAAATGTCGGGCAGCGAATCTACGCGGTTCACATCCAGGATGCTGCGCCCCAGCATGAGCATGAAACTCAGGTTGCTTTCCTCGGCCATGGCCAGTTGCCCCATCAGTTGCTCCTTGGCGGTATGCAATTGCAGGGTTCCCATTTTTTTTTCGCGCAACAGCCGCAACTCCTTGTTAATCAGCGATATGCTTTTTTCCAATTGCTTGGGTTCGGTGCCGAAATAAATGGCGGTCAGCGCGGTGTCGAGGTAGGGCGTGTAGGTGGCTTCGACGGAATACACAAAACCGTATTTTTCGCGCAGGGCCAGATTCAGGCGCGAGTTCATGCCGGGCCCGCCCAGAATGTTGATGAGCATGAAAAACGGCAGCCGGTTCGGGTGTTCCAACGGATAGGCCGTGTGGCCGATGGCACACTGCGCCTGCGTGATTGAACGTGTTTTGAGTACGTTTTTGGGCGTATATTGCGCAAACGGAACCCGTTGGCGCACCGATGAGCAAGCCGGGATGGAAGCCAAGTGCTTGTCGGCCAGTTTCTTGACTTTGCTGAAGGGAATGTTGCCGACCGACGAGAAAACCACGCGCGAGGTGTCCAGGTTTTCGGCGATGAACTGCTTGAAATCGTCGCGGTGGAAGGAACGCACGCTTTCGGTGGTGCCCAGGATGTTGAAGCCCAGCGCGTGGTTGTCAAACACAACGGCATCAAACTCGTCTTGGATCGAGTCTTCGGGCGAGTCGTGGTACATCGCCATTTCTTCCAGAATCACGTTGCGTTCGCGTTCAATCTGCCGTTCGGGAAACACCGAGTCAAAAGTAATGTCGGTGAGCAGTTCCACAGCCTTTTCAAAATGCTCGTCGAGCAGCGAGGCGTGGAAGGAAATCTTTTCCTTGGTCGTAAAAGCATTCAGTTCGCCGCCCACGGCTTCGAGGCGGTTAAGAATGTGGAACGATTTGCGTTTGCGCGTGCCCTTGAAAGCCATGTGTTCCCAAAAGTGCGCAATGCCCTGCTGGTGAGGCTGTTCGTCGCGGCTGCCAATATCGAGCGTGAAGCCGCAATGCGCTATTTTGGTGTGGGTGACGTGCTTGTGCAACACGCGGATGCCGTTGGGCAAAGTGTAGCTGTCGTATTCTTCCATGAATCGGTTGGCGGGGCAAAG
>JAYWIH010000081.1:0-3652 GCA_043789005.1 Sphingobacteriales bacterium | reverse complement strand
AAGAAACGCTCAAACAGCAGGTCATATTTAATCGGGTCAATGTTAGTAATGCCAATCGAATAGGCCACCGCCGACCCCGCCGCCGACCCGCGCCCAGGGCCAATGAGTACGCCCATGTCGCGGCCTGCCTGAATGAAGTCGGACACGATGAGGAAGTACCCGGCAAAACCCATTGTCTTGACGGTATGCAACTCAAAGTCAAGGCGTTCCACCACTTCTTGCGAAAGCGGCAAATCATCGCCTTGCTTTATTACGGCGTTCAACGGCAAGCCGTTATAGCGGCGTTTGGCTCCCTCATAAGTCAAGTGGCGTAAATAGTCGTCGCCGTCGGTGAAGCCGGCCGGAATCGGGAAGTTGGGCAGCAGAATGTCGCGCTTCAGTTTCAGCGGCTCTATCTTGTCCACAATCTCGTTGGTGTTGTCAATGGACTGCGGCAAATCCTTGAACAATTCCGACATTTCGGCGGTGCTCTTGAAATAAAACTCATCGTTCGGAAAGCCAAAACGGTAGTCGCGGCCGCCAAAGCCGTCGCCTTTCCATACGGGCTTGCTTTGCAACTCGCCGGTGTTCACGCACAGCAAAATGTCGTGGGCGTTGGCATCGTCCCGATCCACGTAATGCGAGTCGTTGGAGGCAATGATCTTGACATTGTATTTGGCGGCAAACCGCAGCAGCACCGCATTCACTTTTTCCTGGGCGGGCAGCTTGTGCCGCTGCAACTCCACGTAATAATCGTCGCCAAACAAGTCCAGCCACCACTTGAACAGTTCCTCGGCGCGGGCTTCGCCGTGGTTCAGAATCGCCTGCGGCACTTCGGCACCGATGCAGCACGTGGTGGCAATCAGGCCGTGGTGGTATTTGAGCAAAATCTCCTTGTCAATGCGCGGCCATTTGCTGTACAAGCCTTCCATATAGCCCAGCGAACACAGTTTCGACAGGTTTTTGTAGCCGTCCTGGTTCTTGGCCAGCAGCAATTGGTGGTTGCGCACATCCTTGTCTTCCTTGGTAAACTCGCGCCGGTGGCGGTTTGTAACCATGTAAAACTCGCAGCCCACAATCGGCTTGATGTCGTGCTTGTTGGCTTCGGCCACGAACTTGAACGCGCCGAACATATTGCCGTGGTCGGTGATGGCGATGGCGGGCATTCCGTCGGCCTTGGCCTTGCGCATCAACGCCGATACGTCGGCGGCCCCGTCGAGCAGTGAATACTGGGTGTGGCAGTGCAGGTGGCTGAAAACGGGCATACGGATGCGATAAGGAATGTGGAATGAGAAATGTGCGGTGTCTGCCACCCGCCGGTTTGCGAAAACACAAGCCGGGGTTTGGCCTTTTCGGGGGATACCTGTCTGCCGATTCGTGCGCCGTGGCGTACAGGCAGGCTATTTTTCCGGCCTTGGTTTTCCGGCCTTGGCGCGGCACCAACGGCAACCCAAAAATAGTATCTTTTCAAATGCCAAAACCCGGCCCGCCATATTTTTGTGCGTGACGGCAACCATGGCGGTGGTTGCGCTGGCTGCCCCTTTGGGCAGACGGGTGTAGATTTTCCCACCCGTTTTCCGCGTCACCCGCCCGTTTTCCACAACTTATCTGCCGCAAACCCCGCGCCACCGATTGGCATTCTTTTTGCGACTGCACCAGCATAATCCATTGAGCAGACGGATGGGCTGGAAGTCATACATTGTCCGGTTATTTAAACGCTGAGCGTCATGAAAATGCTGTTGAAGGAAATCTGGTCAGTATTGGCCGCCGAAAAAACATCCGCCAAAAACTTCCGGCGGATGCTGGGCGACGAAGGCTACGCGGTGGCCGATGCGCACATTGTTTACAAGAGTTTCCGCATCGCCAAATTCGAGGTGCGCGGCGATGAGGTATGGATACGCACGCATTCCAAGAATCGCGGTTATGCGCGGCTGCACCGGGTGCGGAACCTGAAAGTGGCCCTGCACAAACTGCGCGAGAGCTACCGCAATTTCTCGTACGCCGCCGAAAAGCCGGGAACCCGGCTGCCCGCCGTCCGGGTTGCCAAACGGGTGGAAACCAAGAGTCCACGAAGCGGCAAAATGGCCTACAACTAAACCGGTGGTTGGAGCCGGTTTGTTTTCGGCAGCGAAAATAGTATCTTTTAGACTTGTTTAGTTGAATTTTGGTTATATTTGCCAAAAAACACAGATATGAACAAACTACCAGTTTACATTTCAGATAGTGATTTTACTGAGTATGTTTTGCCTCATTTGAGCCATAAATTAAACCATAACCGCTCTAGAGTCAGCTACCATTATGTTTTCAACACTATTTTGTATGTACTCAAATCTGGCTGTTCGTGGCGCACTTTAAAGCCTGAAAACCAATTGGTTACATGGCAAAACATTTACTATCATTACAATAAATGGTCATCTGACGGGAGTTTCGAAAAACTGTTTTCAAGCACCCATCAGGTAATGAAAGCCAGTCTGGCCCTCGAATGCATTCAGTTAGACGGCAGCCACACGCCGTCAAAAAAAGGGGCCAGAACGTAAAATACCAGGGGCGCAAAAAGTGCAAGACGACCAACAATCTGGTCATTTGCGACAACAATTACCATGTTCTGGCAATTTCCGATTGCATGGACGGCAATCACAATGATAGTTTTGAACTGGTGGAAAATATAGACCTGCTTGTCGAAACGCTCGAAAAAGCCGATATTGACCTGAAAAGTTCGCATTTGAATGCCGATGCCGGATTTGACACCAAGGCTTTTATTGAACAAATCGAGGCAAAACACAAGTTGATAGCCAACATTGCTAAAAACAAGCGGAACAGCAAAAAGATAGCACAAGAGTACCGATATTTAAGCGAGTACATTTATGGTTTCCGCAAAAAAATAGAAACTGTTTTCGCTTGGTTGGACAGCTACAAACGAATTTTGATACGGTTTGAATACAAAGCCCAAAACTTCAAATCTTGGCTGTATCTGGCATCAAGTTTGATTAATCTGAGAACAAGACTCAACTAAACAAGTCCGACAAAATAAAGCGAGTACGGAAACCTTTTGAGTTTCAAACCCCGGACATTTTTGTAGCGCACCCTGAAAAACGGATTTGTTTCCAAAGTGGCGTAACCATCCTTAACCACGCTGACGAATCTCGCAGACGCATCCGCACTGTACAGGGCATAATAATCAATGGCATTCTCGATTTCCTGTTGTGCGCGGGGGGAAACAATGATTTTATAAGCCATATTTTCCGTTAAGTCGGCTTATGGACTGCTCGGAGGACAGATAGGTGTTTTCATCCTCCTGCAAACGTTCATCCAAAATGGCTTTCGTGGCCGCCGTGAGTCCGGAGGCACTCTCGTCTTCTTCCACAATGATGGTGATGGGCCTGGATTTGAAGGTGGCCTTGATGGCATCCAGCAGGCCGGTGTCCACTTCTTGTGCTGATGTCAGATGGTAGGTTGTGTACATGGGTTTTTTACTTTATGCTTGTGGATTTTGTCCGGAAAAGGATTTGGAATTCCCGTCGGGCCAACCAAAGGTACAAAACCACACGGGTTCGGTCAATGGATGAGATACTATTTCTCCATCTGAACCTTTGCCATTATTGATATTCTCACCAACGACGGGAAGAAAACAGTATCTTTCAAAACACCCAAACCTGCCGAAGCCTGTAAAAAC
>JAYWIH010000080.1:0-13479 GCA_043789005.1 Sphingobacteriales bacterium | reverse complement strand
TACTACGGTGCCACCAAGGAAACACCAACCGCACTGCGCTACATTGACTGGACACTGACCGTGCCGCTGATGTGCGTTGAATTCTACCTGCTGCTGCGTCCGGCCGGAGCCAAAATCAGTTTCATGTGGAAGCTCATACTGGCTGCGTTGGTAATGCTGGTGGCAGGCTACATCGGTGAGGGTTTCAGCGATGGCACCATGGCGCACTCCGTTATTTGGGGTGTAATCTCAACGTTAGGCTACGTGTACATCCTGTATTCGGCCTGGTTCGGCGAAGCCAAGCAACTGGCCGACGCATCCAACTCAACTGCGGTGCGCAAAGGCATCAAGGCATTGGCTTGGTTTGTGTTGGTGGGTTGGGCAATCTACCCGATCGGTTACATGGCAATGCCCGGCGGCTGGCTTGGCCCGGACGGTGCCGGCCTGCTCGTACCAAGGGACTTGGACTTGATTTACAACATCGGTGATGCAATCAACAAGATCGGCTTCGGCCTGGTTGTTTACGGCATCGCTGTCAGCGAAACCAGTATGAAAAACGAATTGAACAAGGCAACGGTATAATTAACCGCCCGCCAATCACATCCGGTTATCCGAACAAGAAAGGGGGCTTCATCGCCCCCTTTTTTCGTAAAACCAATCCAACCCATCATGACAAGCCAACCGTTCTATACCGAAACCCAAACCATGCTCGACTGCGTGAGCACACACAACTACGACCTTCTGGCCACCATCTGCGACGACGACTTCGGCATTGTTGACCTGAACCCGGAAGGGAAAAACGTGATTGTGGAAGACCGGGCCGGCTGGGAAAACTGGTTCAAAACCCTGTTTGCCACGCTGACGGCCATGCAAGCCGAAACGTACAGTGAAATTACGCGCTACCAGGCCCTGCAACACGAAACAATGGGCTACTGCGTGGTCAATTTCGACCAGTTTTTGATTTTCAACGGCGAGAAACACAAGTTCACTTGCGTCACCACCATCATCTGGAAGAAAGTGGGCGATGCGTGGAAGGAATCGCGCTGGCACTGCTCGCTCATCAGCCGCGAACAGGTTTTGTGAGTTTGTCAACCCGCCCGCATCCGGCGGGTTTGGCGTTTTTAAAGGATACTATTTTGAAGTACCGTGAACTATTTGAAAAGCACTGAACAACACGAAAAGTACGACAAAACTTTCGCATATTTGAGAGTTAGTGACAAGCCCAAAAACGACACATACGAAAGAATATGAAGACATTTGACAAACCATTTTGGAGAATTTTTTGGTCATTTTCAGGAATGATTTTAGTTATTCTATCATTTCCAATTTTATTTACAAAATTCTCTTGGCTTGACTTAGACTTCACACATACAGGAGAAATAGGTGACACAATTGGTGGAATAATGAGTCCCTTTATTGCTATCGCTGCCGCAATTCTGACTTTTCTTGCGTTTTGGGTTCAATACATTGCAAATGAAACACAAAAGAAAGCACTATCAAAACAAGAGAATGACTTGGCACAAGAACGATTTGAAACAAAGTTTTACAAGCAAATTGAAATTCTAAAAAGCAATATTGATGAACTTCAAATTGGTAAAACAACCAAAGGACGGAAGGCATTTATTCCATTGTTTGACGAGTTGAAGTTTATTTATCATTTAGTTAACAACCATTATCAAAGCCAATTTCGCCCAAGTTGTAACATTGAAATTTCGGAGGAAGCACGATATAACATTTCATACTTAATCTTTTTCTTTGGAATAGGAGAAAAATCAACTCAGTTGGTTGAAAGTTTTTTAACTGAAAACTTACTGAATCTTTTTAAAAATGCAGTGACAGACGTTCAAAAAAATCAAATTTTATGGAGATCCGAAAGAAAAAAAGGCAATCCAATTGCTGTAGAAACCGAAAATCTTCCTTTTACACTTGACATTAAATATCTACCAGGTAATGGACATACATCAAAACTAAGTCATTACATAAGGCATCTATTTCAAACAGTCAAGTTTGTTCACGAAGCAGATGATAAGAATATTACTCCAGAAATGAAATACAATTACTTGACTGTTTTACGTTCCCAACTTAGCCCTCACGAACAACTTTTCATTTATTATAATGCACTTTCAATTCTAGGCAACCCTTGGATAGAACCATTTAACTACATAAAAAAATACTGTTTAATAAAAAGTTCTTTAATTCCTTTGGCTGACTTTTATATTCGACCTGTTGAGAAATTTGGAACTAAAAATGAAGACGGCAGACTTTTATTTGAATGGACAGAAATAAGCGAAAGACTACGAGATTTATAATAAGAAGGCCAGCAGGCAGGTAACAGGCGTTTGGCTCAAAGGCAGGTAATGTGATTAAGTCAAGTGCAGTGCTACTGTCGGGCATTTGTGCAGGCTGACAGTTTAGTGCTTTTAAGTCCGCTACTGCGCCAAACCCAAAACCGTTAGGTTTTACAAGGTGGGTTTGGACTTTTAAAAACCTGCCTGTCGGCAGACAGGGATACTATTCTGCGGCGCGTTTCCGACCCCAAAACCTCACGCTTCAAAAAAGCCGACCGTGCCGCCCACCCAAGTCTTGTCCTTGTTGTATTTCACGCCAATCATTTCGCCACGGCTCAGGCGCACCAAGTTCAGCAGCAGTTCGGGGCGCGGCAGGTGCGGCTCCCAGAGGAACATCAGCCGGATTTCCACTTTCACCTTGCCGTCCGGGGCTTGCAGCACGGGTTCATAATCCACCTTGCGTTGGAGCAGGTACGTGGCGCGTTCGGCAGCGGGAATGTGATCCAAATCGGTTTGCGCAACGTGGTATTTGATGCCTTGGCCCGAAAACGAGAACAGCGGCTTCAATACATAATTTTCCAAATCCTCTGGAAAAACGTCGAAGTCGGACAAGAAACGGCACTCGGGCACGTAACGGCTTTGCAGCATCGGCATGGTGTACTTGCTCACGCGGAAAAACCAGTTCGGATGTCCCGCCCACTCCACGTCCACGTCGTCGGTCAGGTTGAAATCGCGTTTCAGGTCGTCGCGGCGCAGCAGTTCGTCGAAAATGACGCGGTTGTAAATGCGGCGGATGGGCGTTCGGATGCCATCGTTCACGTAAAACAATTGCCGTCCTTCCCGGATTACTTGGCTGATGCACAAGGGCTTGATGCCGGTGTAGTGCTCGGTAACCAGAAAGTCAATGGCCGTATCCTGCTGGTGCGGCTCAATTTCCAGCAAAATCACATTTTCGGGGGCGTGGCCGCCCAGCAGCGCGTCTTGCAGGCGTTTACGGTAGGTTTGCGAATCATGGCCGCCAAACAAGTGCGTGAAGTTTTCTGGCACGTGAAAATGCTTCCGGTATTTGTGTGCCAGCCAGTCTTCAAACCCGTAAAGCGATGGAAATCCTTGCAATTCAATGAGTTGCGGAATGAGTTCTCTTTTTGAATCGGCACAAGCGGCAAAATCCAAAGCCAGAAACAGCGGATGGCCGTCTTCGTTGGGCACCCGCAGCCCGGCGGGGATTGCCGCTTCGGTGCGTTGTTTGAAACCGGGATGTACCAGAAAATCCACGATTTCGTCCGCCGCTTTCAGCAATTCCGTCTTGAAATCCGTCGGAATGAATACCGGTGTTTCAGCCACCCGAAACGGAATCGTGTGCCGGAACGATTGGTTCAGGTCATCAAGGAATCGCTGGTATTTCTCTGTCGAAAACGTCTGGTTGTACTGTTGGCGGATTTCCGGTATCATCTTGTTCGGGTTTGGTGGCCGGGTTCGGGGCTTTTGTGCGTTTACCCGGACGTATAGCCCACAATCTTGCGGATCACTTGGTCAAGTTCACCGGCGGCCTGGCTCAGGTAGGCCAGATACTGCGCGTCGTGGATGGGGTTGTCGGCTTGTTCGGCCCGCATGAGACCCACTAGGCCCAGTATGCTTGCCACCCGCCCCCGCACCTCATGCGATTGCTGCCACGCGATTTTTTTCAGTGCCTCAGTCTGGGCCGTTATTTTCAATTCGCTTTCCTTGCGTTCCGTTATGTCCTGCACATTGTCGGCGATTCCCACCAGGTTTTGGTTTTCGTCGTACACCGGAAAAAGCGAGAACAGCCACCAACCCTTCCCATCCGTCTTTTCAACCCGTATGCTTTCGCCTTGCAGCACTCTTTGGTAATGCTCCAGAAATTCCGCCTGCATTTCGGGAAGCATGAAATCCAAAGAGCTATCACCGTTTTGGGGTTCCCGGCCAAATATGTGCTGGCATATTGCCTTGGCCACCTTGTTGCTGTAGAGTATCCTGAAATCACGGTCTATGAATGTGCTCGCCTCGCTGGTGCTGTTGTAGATGGCACTGAGCATGTATTCGGATTGCTTGAGCTTGTTTTCCGCATTCACTCTTTCATTGATGTTGCTGGTATTGATAGACACCCCCACCATGTTGCCGCCCTCCCGCACCGGAAAATACTTCACTTGGAACCATATATGCTCGTTTCCCACCAACCGCATCCGCTCCACCGCACTCGGTTCACCGGCCAAAGCCTTGTCAAAGCAATGCAAAAAGTCTTTTTCGGAGCCTTCCGGCAGGAAATCCCTGAAATCGCAGCCTTGGTGCAGGTTTTTTTGGCCAATGGCCTGGGCTATCCTATTAGCCGCCGTGTTGAAACTCAATACCCGGAAATCGGCACTTACCAGCACGTTGCTGTCGGTGGTGCTGTCCAAGATGGCGCGGAGTTTACTTTCCGAATCCTTCAACCGCTCCTGCGTTTTCCTCTCTTGGGTAATGTCCTTGAAAAACACGGTCAGTCCCTCCTCCGAAGGGTAGGCCACCGAACTGAACCACCGGTCCATATCGGGGCGGTAATCCTCAAAACTAACCGCCCCCCCCCCATCCATAGCCCGCAGGAAGTGCGCGGGATATTTGTAACCTGTGGTGTTGGGAAACAAGTCCCAAGGCTTGCTGCCCAAAAGTTTCCCGCGCGGAATCCCCAGGATGTTCTCGGCCATGCTATTCACCTTCACGATACGCCAATCCCGGTCAAGTATGAAGAAACCGTCGGTTATGTTTTCGATGATGGCTTCCGATTTTTCGACCTGCCGTTCCACCCGCTTGGCTTCGGTAATGTCATGCCCCAGGCAAAGCAAGCCGGCGGGCTGGTTGTCCTTGTCCTTGAAAAGCGAAAACTCCCAGTTTGTCCAGTAAAAATCGCCTTCCTTGCCGGGCTTGCGCATTTGCACTTCCACCACGGCCTGCGGATTGGTCATGCATTCGTAGGCAGCCGCATTGCACTTCTCCACGTCGTCCGGATGGATGCTCATGTCAAACGGCAGTCCGTGGAAATCATCGGCGAGAAAAGCGAAACGTCTTTCAAAGACATCGTTCACGAAAATATATTTCCCCTCCAAATCGGTAACGGCAAGCGAACAGCTTTTTGAACGCAAAATCCATTCGGGAATCAATGCCCTTACCTCATCACTTCTCATTTCAAGTTCGGACAAACAAACATGGCAATTAATGCACCGGCTATAGGCCCCCGCGCAAAAGCCGGGGTTCGGGTGTACATTCAATAAGAGATCATAGCAGGAACGGCTCCGTTTTCCAAAAAATCTTCCTGTTCGCGAACCACTGACAAAGATGCCATCAATTTACCACAAAACACAATCCGGGAAACCGCGTTTCAAATTTCCACCCCTGCCGCCTGCGCAATGGCTGTTTGCAAAAAGGCGGGAATCAGCGTGTCGTGCGTCAGGGCTATTTTTTCGGGGTCAGACAGGTAGCGGATCATGGCGTGGTATTTGTCCAAGCCGTGTTTTTCCACAATCATCTCCTTTTTTTCCTGCTGTTGGAAGTAGCGCAGCATTCCTTCGGCATCGGCTTCCGGATGGAATTGCGTGCCGAAAAAAGCCCCATCAAAACGGATGGCCATCACGGCCCGCTCCATGTCCACGTACGGGCGTATTTTCTCGTGGCACAGCACTTGGCCGCCCCACTGCCCCAGTTTAGCTTCGTCCGGGTCGGTTACTTGCCAGTCGCGGCTGTCCACCGCCCAAAACGGGTTTTCCAAGTCCTTGAAAAACGGTTCGTGCAAGCCTTCCCCGGTCTGGTGCATCGGAAAAATACCGAACGAAGTGGATTTGCGCCTGCTTACCTGCCCCAATTGGTAGTGGCGGCAGAATATCTGGAACGAATGGCAGATGAGGAACACGTTTTTCTGGCGGCCGGGAAACTGCCGGTTGTGGTCGCGGATGCTTTCCATGAGCCGGAAGAAATTGTTTTCCCACACTGACCCTTCGCTTTCCACCGGACTGCCCGGCCCGCCGGATGAAAGGTACAAGTCGTAGTCCAAGCCCGCCATTTCGTTGCCATGCCGCACATCAAATATGTCACACGTTACTGGTACGGGGGCAGTTTCCGCAAAGTTGCGCACGAGTTGTTTCAGGCAGCGCATCCCTTCGTTGGGCTGTCCGTCGTACAAATCCAGGATGGCGATGCTGATAGTCGAGTTGTCTTTCATTGGTCATGTATCAGGGAATTCACCCGGGAATTTGCCATGGGCGTGTTGTGTTTCGGCATCGCCGCATGACACTGATTGTATTGTCATGGTGTGACAAAATGTTTTGGTTGTAGTTTTTTTCGTGTATTCTCAGACAAGGCTCCTGTCTTTTGGTAGGCATACAGCGTTTTCACTAGTTTTTTAAGGCTCCATTTGTTTAACCTTATGAGTGAAAACAGCGTGATACCAGCCAGCACGACCGCAGCCGGGGTTACCCAAGGCTTATACGTCACTTCGGTGGATGGTGGCGGCTGTTGGTTCTGTCCTCCCACCCTGATGATTGGCACAGTGACCAAGTTTGTGTACAATATCGTTTTGGGGGCACTGCGTTTGCCGAAATACAGGTTGATAATAGCTTTGGCTGTGTCATCAAAAGCATAAGTGCTTAGATAAGCACTTTTCGGAAGTTTAAAATCGGCCTTTTTCAGGTTCGCCGTATCCAACTGGCTTATTCTCTGCCTTTGCGCATTATCCTGCCCAAAAGACTGAATCTGCGCGGCCATCCCTAACAATAGCAGCGCCAGCCATTGTTTTCGAACGATTGATTTGGCGACAGGTAGGTTTGAAAGCATGGTGTGTGTTGGCTTTGTCTTAAGATTGAAGAATATACAGGAAATCGGATCACCATTCTGATTGTCGGATACGCCCGGCCACAGTCCGAAAACACGCGTCAATTTGATGGCGTGACACATCCAAGTGTACAAGCTGTAATGCTTGTCACAAGATGCTTGAAGCAGGACAAAATAGTATCTTTTAAAAACGCCAAACCCGCCAACTACCCTTGTGGCCGCCGGGCGGCCATAAGGGTAGCCCATGTTCTAAATATGAATCACCTCGCCATACGCGGCGGCGGCGGCTTCCATGATGGCTTCGGACATGGTGGGGTGCGGATGCACGGACTTGATGATTTCGTGGCCAGTGGTTTCCAAGTTGCGGGCCACCACTACTTCGCCAATCAGTTCGGTCACGTTGTGGCCGATCATGTGCGCACCCAGAAATTCGCCGTATTTGGCATCGAAAATCAACTTCACAAACCCTTCGGCGGCTCCGGCGGCCTTAGCCTTGCCCGACGCGCTGAACGGGAACTTGCCCACCTTCACCTCATATCCGGCTTCCTTGGCCCGCTGCTCGGTGTAGCCCACCGACGCGATTTCGGGCGAGCAGTACGTGCAGCCCGGAATATTGTTGTAGTTGAGCGGGTGCGGATGTAGTCCGGCAATGTTTTCCACGCAGATGATGCCCTCGGCAGAGGCCACGTGCGCCAATGCCTGGCCGGGCGTGGCATCGCCGATGGCGTAGTAACCCTCCACGTTGGTGCGGTAGTATTCGTCGGTCACAATCCTGCCTTTGTCGGTCTTGATGCCCACCTCTTCCAAACCGATGTTTTCCAAGTTGGCAACCACACCCACCGCCGACAACACAATGTCGCATTCCAAGGTCACGTTGCCGGTCGGGGTTTTCACCTGCACCTTGCAGCCACTACCGCTGGTGTCCACCGATTCCACGGAAGAGTTGAGCATGATTTCCACGCCCATCTTCTTGTATTCGCGTTCCAGTTGCTTGGAAATCTCCTCATCTTCGACGGGCACAATGCGTGGAAGAAACTCGACAATCGTAACCTTGGTGCCGATGGAATTGTAGAAATACGCAAACTCCACGCCAATAGCCCCCGACCCGATCACCACCATGGAGGCGGGTTGCTTATCCAGCACCATTGCCTTGCGGTAGCCGATTATTTTCTCGTTGTCAATCTTCACATTGGGCAGTTCGCGGGCACGGCTACCGGTGGCCAGCATCACGTGTTTGGCTTCGTACACGGTCTTTTTGCCCGCCGCATCGGTCACCTCCACCTTTTTGCCGGGCAGTGCCTTGCCGTAGCCCATGATGGTGTCCACCTTGTTCTTGCGGAACAGGAATTGCACGCCCTTGTTCATGTTGGCCGCCACGTCGCGGCTGCGCTTGACCATGCCGCCAAAATCGGCCTTGAACCCGTCCACCTCAATGCCGTAGTCTTTGGCGTGGCTGATGTACTGGAACACCTGCGCACTTTTGAGCAGGGCCTTGGTGGGGATGCAGCCCCAGTTCAGGCACACGCCGCCGAGGTCTTCCTTCTCAACCACGCCCACTTTCAGGCCCAATTGCGATGCCCTGATGGCCGCCACGTATCCGCCGGGGCCGCTGCCGATAATAATTAGATCGTATTGCATCTGTATGGGCTGTTTGTTTTGAGTAAATGAGTAAATGAATAATTAAGCAGATGAGCAAAGGCGGGTTTGGCCTTTCTGAAACATACTGTTTTTGCCAGCTTTTTGTCATTCCGACGAAGGAGGAATCCGGCCTGCACTTGTCGGCAAATCCGGGCTTTGGTGTGCGATTGACACCGGATTCCTCCTTCGTCGGAATGACAAATAAATGACAAAAGCGGGTTTGGGCTTTTTGAAACATACTATTTTGTGCGCCGCGCAGACGTTGCAATGCAACGTCTCTACATTTTAAACGCTTTTGAACGGTAAACCGAAAACGGCAAACGCCTCAAACCTGCTCTTCATTGAGCCATTGCGGTACTTCGGGCGGCTGGTAGTAGTGCATCTTGGTCAGCAATGCTTCCGGATCCTGATCCATCAACACCATTTGGCGGTAGGTTGGTTTCAGCAGTTCTTCTTCGGCCATGCGGTCAAACAGGGCAAGCAGCGCGTCGTAGTAGCCATTGATGTTCCAGATGCCGATGGGTTTGCGGTGCAGGCCCAGTTGCGCCCACGTCAGTATTTCGCACAGCTCGTCCATGGTGCCGAAGCCGCCGGGCAACGCCACAAAGCCTTCGGCCTCGTCGGCCATGCGGGTTTTGCGTTCGTGCATGGTTCCCACCCGTATCAGTTCGGTGATGCCCATATGCGCGATTTCCTTGGTGGCCAGAAAACCGGGAATCACGCCGGTCACTTGTCCGCCGCCCTGCAATACGCCTTCGGCCACCTCGCCCATCAGTCCGCGCTGCGAGCCACCATACACGAGCCTGATTTGCCGGGCCGCCATGATTTCGCCAAACCGCCGGGCGGATTGGGCGTAAACCGGGTCTTTTCCCATGCCGGAAGCGCAAAAAACGCAAATGCTCTGCATGGTCAATATTGAATGGATGATGAAATGAGTGGATAAGCCGGTGCAAAAGTAAGCCATTAGGCTTGATTTGCAATCGTCCGAAGTGTTGCGCTTTGCTTCATTCGACCACTGATGTTACGCACGGTTTATTGAAAACGTCCTTGCGAGGAGTGGCTTTAGCCCGACGCGGCAATCCGTCACGGAGCCACACACGCCATTTGTCGGGGCTTTTGGCGCGCCTGCCCGTGGACGGATTGCTTCGTGCCTCGCAATGACGGTTCTCTTAATCACTGCGTAACATCATCATTCACTCCCAGAGCTGGTATTGTTCCAGATGCACTTTCTTCCCGAAAAACAGTTTGGTGGAGGCTTCAAAGGACGGCGTGAAATCGGAAACAAGGAACAGGCGGCCGGGTTTGGGGGTTTTGAAAGATACTATTCTGCCGGAAGCCGCCGGGAATCCGGTGGCTTCGCGGTCGGGTTTGGGGAGTTGCAAGGCCGGGGTTTCCTTGCCGGCAAGGTGGATGACCGGCGTGTTTTCGGAGTCGAAGAGTTGCCGCACCGCCGCCGCCACAATCTCCGACGAGTCTATGATTTGCACGCCGCTGCCGCAGAACCGCGCAATCTCGTTTTTGATGAGCGGGTAGTGCGTGCAGCCCAGAATCAGGGCTTGGATGCCCTGCAAATGCGCGTCGGACAGGTATTTTTCAATCACGCTGTGGCTGATGGAATTGTCAAAGAAACCCTCCTCGACCATGGGGGCCAGCAGCGGCGTTGCCAGCGACCTGAGCGTGATTTTTTTGCGCAACGCCTTGATTTTCTGGTCGTACACCTTCGATGAAACCGTCTGCCGGGTGCCGATCAGTCCCACGGTCTGGCCCGCAAAGTGCCGCCCCACGTATGCCACCACCGGGTCAATCACGTTCATGACCACCGCCTTGCTGCCCACGTATTCGCTGGCCAGCTCGAAGGCCGCCGCCGAAGCCGAGTTGCAGGCAATGAGGATGAGTTTGCAGCGGTGCTGGAGCAAAACATCGCAAATCTTGACCGAATAGGCCTGGATTGCCGCCGCCGACTTGTCGCCGTAGGGCAAATGCGCCGTGTCGCCGAAATAAACGATGGATTCGTGGGGCAAGGCCCGCGTTACGGCGTGGGCCACGGTCAGGCCGCCGATGCCGGAGTCAAAAATGCCGATGGGGAGGTTTTCGCTTTTCAAGGGATACTGTTTTTTACGCCGCCAAGTACACCAATTTCTTTGAATATGGCGCGGCTCCGGGAAAAAACCAGGAATGCGCGTTATAAGCATTGACGTGCCAGAACCGCCGCCCTTCACTTGCGCCGCTTTTTGGTTACGCGGTATATTTTGCCCTGCTCGTTGGTTATCGCCAAGTCGGTGTCGGTGGTGTAGGCAATCGCTTCGGCCTGGTTGCGGGCCAGCTTAATGCACACCGACGGCTCTTGCAGCAGGTTGGCGGGATTGGTGATATCGAACAAAAACACTTTCCCGTAGCTGAGCAGTGCAAATTGCGTGCCGCCCGGATTGATGGCGGCACCGGTGACCATGCTTTTGAGCCTGACCGTGCCCCTGACTTTCGCCACGTATTGCCCCGGCGTGGCGGGCAGCGTGTACATTTTCACAAGTTTGCTTCCCCGGTTCTTGGAAAAAAGGTACAGGCTGTCGGCACGCCAGAAAAAAGCCTCGCAGTCGAAGTTGCGGTTTTCGGGGGCGGGCGGAAAATCCTGCTGGTCTTCGTAGCGGAAACTGATGCTGTCGGCCAGTGCCGGGTTGGCGGGGTTCAGCTTGTATATTTTCAGGTCGCGGCGGCGGTTGTTGTTGTTGCCGAAGTCGCCGATGTACAAATTGCCCGACGGGTCTTGTGCCAAATCCTCCCAGTCTTCGTTTTTCAGGTTCCTGAGGGGGATGGTTTGCAACAGATTGCCGCCCAAGTCAATTTTGAACAGTTCCGGTTTCGAGCCGCCGTCGTTGTGCGTCCAGAAGGTTTGCCGCGCCGAGTCGGTGGCCAAGCCCGAACTTTCGGGAATGCTGCCGGGCAGTTGGCCGGTCTTGCTCACCTTGTACTGCTTGGTTCCCGTTTCAAAACCGCTTTCCCGTTTTTCGTAGTGGCAGTTGCAAAGCATCATCTTGAGGGGGAAAAGCAGCGAGATCAGTTTGTATTTGAACATGGTTTTTGGTTTGTGTGGCATTCGTGCCGGGTCAATCCACTGGAAAATACTATGTTTTTGAAAGCCCGAACCCCGCCCTGTTTCCCCGGCCGTATCTTTGGCGACCAGCCGGACTGTGGGCGGCAAGCAAGGCGGCATCCGTACAAGGCAACCGGCAGTTTTTCCGAAATTGCCCGTATCTTTCGGGGCGCAAGCGGCCAAAACCACCAATCAGATATAGTTGCGGAACGGCAAGAAAGCCAAGGGTTTAAGGCTTTTGGAAGATACTATTTCCGCACCTCTTCCGGCCTGTGATGCATTCACCTTTTGGCTGCCACGGCGGGCTGTTGACAATAAACCATTTACCATTCCACGACAAGTGTATGCAAAAAAACCTGAGGATTCAATTTCCGGTGTACATAAAAATCAGTCTGACGCTGATGAGCATTGCCCTGATATGGGTGTTTCTGGTGCAGACCGCCGACCTACTCATTCCGATTGCCTTTTCGCTGGTGTTTGCGCTGCTGCTGCATCCGCTGTGCGCACGGCTTGAACGTTGGCGCATTCCCCGCGCGGCTGCCATCTTCATTTGCCTGATTGTGCTCATGACCGTAATTGCGGGAATCCTTTTCTTCATTATCTCGCAACTCACCGACTTGTCGGGCATAGTGCCCGACTTGCAGAAGAAGTTCCTGACAATTTTCAATGACGCGCAAATCTGGTTTCGCGAGCAGTTTGGTGTGCGTAAGAAAGTACAGGCCGACTGGATCCAGAAAAACGCGCAAGGCATGACCGCCTCGGGCGGACAAGTGGTGGGAAGCCTGCTCTCAACGGCCACCAATGCGTTCACTAATCTGGGGCTGGCTCCGGTGTACATCTTCTTCCTGCTCTATTACCGCAATTTTCTCCAGAATTTTTTGTTCCGCGTCTTCAAATCCACTTCCAACGACCACATTCATGTTATCTTGGTCAAGATCCGCGATGTGGTGCTCAACTATGTGGTGGGCCTGCTGCTGGTCATGGCCATCATCGCCACGCTGAACACGGTGGGCCTGCTGGTGCTGGACATCGAATACGCGTTCTTTTTTGGGGTGTTGGCGGCCCTACTCAACATTATCCCGTATATCGGCATTTTCATCGGCTCCATTTTCCCGATCCTCATGGCGCTGCTCACCAAAGACTCGCTCTGGTACGCGGTGGGCGTGGCTGGCGTGTTTGGCACGGTGCAGTTTCTGGAAGGCAACTTCATCACGCCCAAGATTGTCGGCTCCAAGGTAAGCGTGAACGCACTGGCCGCCGTGGTGTCGCTGATTCTGGGAGGCTTGCTCTGGGGTGCGTCGGGACTGATTCTGGCAATCCCGTTCACGGCCATCATCAAAGTGGTTTTCGACAATGTTCCGGGCCTGGAAGCCTTCGGTTATCTGCTCGGCGAGGTGGCTGCACACGACCTGAAGCCGCAAAAAACCATTGTGGACGATGTGGAGGAAGAAGTGGTTGAACTGGCCGAAGAGGTGAAGGATGCCCTGACCGGGGGCGGGGGGAAATAGTATGTTTTCAAACGGCCAAACCCACACCCGCTTCCAATCTCTGGCGCGAGGTTCTTACCTCGTGCCGCCTATGCAGGCAGATTCCTATCTGCCGGGGTTGCGGTTTTACCAACGCCGCCGAGATAGGAATCTCGGCACATGGGCGGCACGAGGTAAGAAC
>JAYWIH010000079.1:0-13495 GCA_043789005.1 Sphingobacteriales bacterium | reverse complement strand
CAAAGACCAAGGCGAGGTTGTGATCAAAACACGCCAAGCCTCTGATCTGCTCGGCGCCACTAAGATGGATCGCCCCGAGTGGATTGATTATCGTCGGCATCCGCACGGGGATGGGGAAATCATTTCATGCTTCGGGGCAAAGGCTTTAATCTGGCTGGCTGCAATCCAAGCGGGGAGACCCGTTAAAATAGTATCCCCGCTAAAGACGGGGCTTTCAGCTTTCAAAAAGGCCAAACCCGGAGCCTTTCCCCTTCGGAAGCTGGGGGGCTGAAATAGTATCTTCCAAAAAGGCCAAACCCGTGAGTGGAAAGCCCAGGCATACCACGGCTTTTTGTCATGCTTCCATATGAGCCCCTTCAAGCACCTCATGCAGTTTTTTGTGGTGCAGCCTCATCCGGTTTGCCCAGCTATACTATTTGGCGTGTTGGTATGCCGCCAGCCCTATTTCGCGCAACCGATGCCGGCCGTGGTGCATTTTTTCCACTGCGCACGCCAAGTCACTAACAATTGCATCCAACGTCCTGCCAGACGGAAACAGCCGGAACCGGATACGTGAGTCGTGAAAAAACGTGTTTTTTCTGTAGTAAATATCTGAATATCAATGTTTTGAAAATTCACCAACACCCTCTGAATGAGATTGCCGGAAGAAAAGCCCGTGCCAAGAAACAACGCCGTCAGTTGGCGGGGTGTGAAACCAAGGCAGTCGGCTTCAGGCAATTTTTCTGCCTAGGCGGCCGAGCGGTTGGTGTTGGGGGGGAGCGGAAGCCACCGTATTGGCTTCATTATAGATGACCATGGTAAGAATGACCATGATAACCATGCAGGTATTATAGGTCTGGTTGTAAACCCCGTGCGTGGACTCGGTGGTGCCAGAGGCCAAGTAGTACACGAAAAAGGCCAGCAGGCAAATAGCGATCCCATTGCCTTGCTGGTAGAGTTTCTGGGCGTTGCGCATGGCAATGAAAAGCACGCTCATGAACAGGAACGTGCCGAGATAGCCCATGTCCAGCACGGTCTGGAAAAACACATTGTGCACAATCATTCCCTTGACATCGAAAAACTGGCTGTAGTACTTGTCAATGTCGGCCCCTACTTGGCCGTTGGCACCGTAGCCCCAGAAATGGACGGGTTTTATGGCGGCGAGTTCGTTCACGCACGCATCCCATATAACAGAACGGTTGTTGCCGGTTGCCAAATCGCCTTCCTGCCGCGAAAACTGGCCCACCAAGTCGGTCTGTGCCAAGAATGAGAGCACGAAAAGCATGAGAAACGGAAAAAGCGGAACCAGATAGACCAAATATTTCAGCAGATGCACCTTGCTGGCTTTCACACACAGGAATATGATGGAAGGTATGATGAAGATGGAGTTGAGCAGCGTACCGCGCGAATCCACGAGAAACACAAACAAGATACCGAAGCCCAGCGCAACTTTCAGCAGGTTTACCAGCCGCCGGGGTATGCCTTTTTTATCGACGACCAAGAAAAAAACCATCAGCATGGCCACAACGGAGCCAACATACATCCCGATGGTATTCGGATGAGCCTGTATGATGGGTATCAGTTTCCTTTCAAAGCTGATGCCCAAGCGTCCAAGGATGAAATTGTATTCCACCTCGGCCATGGAGCCTCCGGAATTGTGCGCAAACACGTAGAGCAACGTCCAGAACGAGTAATCAAAAGCAATGGTAAGCATGACCACGGCAATGAGTTTCACCGTCGTTTTTTGAAAATCGAACCCCTTCCTGAATTCGCTGCAAAAATACAGGTAACAGTAAACCACAAACAATACCTGCTTGATGACCGTATTGAAAAGACCCACCATGCCATCGTTGTTGGTACCGGCCACATTGAGGCGTATGATGCTTACGGCAAACAGGAACGTGTAGAGGAAAAACACCGTCAGGTTTTTCTTGTTCCAGTGGCTGCCCACGTACAGGCTGCCCTCACCCACAAACGCAAGGCGGCACACACCATACAAAACCAAGCAGGTGGGCAGCAAATCCACAATCGGGCTGGATCCGAGAAAAGACTCGAGATTGACCGACAGTGCCATGAAAATGAGCAGGAAGAGATACATTCGGGCAGAGGCGTGGACAAATTCAGTTTGTATGGTTGAGAATAACCGTCATCGGCCCTACGCATACCAAGCGGGTTTCGGCTTTTTGAAACATACTATTCTGGAACAGTGCTTTGCCGGTTCCGGTCTGTGCGTCTTGGGTTTGTCAGCCCCGAGCATCATAACCGCTTACGCCCACCAAACCGTAAAGTTTGCGCTTCAGCAAGCGGTTCATCAGCATTTTGAAATACCGCGCATCCGATTTTGCATCGCGTATCATAAAACCGGGATGCCTGAGCGGAAAGGCCATGGCTTGCGGCTTATTTTCGGCGCGTTTGTCTTTGGTACTCAGCGTGTGCGTGGCTCCTTCGCCAAAACCGATGTTCTCTATCATGTTCACGTTGGGGATTATTGCCAGCCCCGAATGCGTGTGCAAGGTAAAACTCCATTGGTAATCCCACCAATTGACTTGGGCGTTGCCATGCGTGTTGGCGATTTTGCTCAGCCGGTATTTCTGTTCCAGCTTGGACAAGTAGTAGCCATCAAGATAGCCTTTTTCGGATATTTCGGGATAGTTTTTCACTTGGTAGTCGAACAGTTTCCAAGCCCTGCGCCAACTTGCCCAGCCCCACTCGTGCGGGTAAGAGGAAAAGTAATAGGAATAATCGCTGTCGCGTTGCCAGCCGTCCTGAAAATTGCTGCCCGTAATGTGCATCACCCGGGCATCATGGCGGTATTTGCCGAGCAATTCCTCGCAATACCAGAAAAAACTTTGGTCGGGCAGGCAATCATCCTCCAATATTATCCCTTCCTCTTCGTGGGAGAAAAACCAGTCGTAGGCGGTGGATGGCCCCAGTCCGCAGCCCACGTTCTCGTCGCGGAAAAGCGTCTTCAGTTGGCACTCCCAATCAACCTGCGTGGCAATCTGGCGGGTCAGCCGCGATTTTTCCGCTTCGCCCTCCTCGCCGGGTCGCGGCCCATCGGCGGCTACGTAGAGCCGGGGCGGCTTGGCTTGGCGGATGGCTTCAAAAACCTGCCGGGTAGTGTCGGGCCGGTTGAACACCACGAACAGGACAGCCGTTTGGAGTGGGGCGGCGGGTTTGAATGTTTCCATGTCAATCACAGCTTCATGGCTTTGTTACCTAAAATATCCCTGATTGGCGACAGGAAACCGAAGCCAAAAAGGGACTTGGTCTGCATGAAGAACAAAGGTCTGGTCAAGGGTGAAATATAATTGCTCAGATAGGATGCGGCTGCTTGGGCAACCAGCGTGGCAATGGCCGCACCATTGATTCCCAACCACGGAATCATGAACAAGTTGAGTCCGAAATTAATTACGGCTCCCCAGATGGTGCGGTTCAGCGAATAGCGTTGCAGGTTGTTTGCCGTGAGCCAAGAACCGCCCGCCATGCCCATGCCCACCATTATCCCAGACCAGATGTGGATAATCAGCACGGTTTGGGCGGAGGCATATTCGGGAGCGTACAGGTTCCTGAAAATCCACGGACTCATGATCGTTACGGGTATGGCAATGGCAAAGCCGATGAGCACCATCAAATCCATCAGTTTCTGCATCCGGTCTGTGAAAAAAGCCTCGTTTTCCTTGCGGGCGGCAATGACTGCCGGAAAAAGGGCGTTGCAAATGACGGCGGGAACGAAATACGTGGATTCGGATATGCGCAGCGCGGCGGAATACAGACCCACGCCCGAATCGCCGAGGATGGGCTGAATCATTAGTTGGTCTATCTTCATGTACACCGCCACGGCAAAACCCGCGAGCACCAACGGCCACGATTCGCGGAGCATTTCCATGGCGTAACTCCAACTGGCACGCCACTTGAAAATATCCAGTTTGAATTTTTTAGTATATACTATAATAGCCACAATGTCGTACACGATGGCATCCACGACCAAGACAACGGCAAACCAGATCACGGGCGAATCGAAGACGAAAAGCATGAATATCTTGATGACCGAGGATACAATCGTTTTCGCAAACTCACCGTAGGCGTGGTATTTTGCCTGCACATGGGTGATGGAATAATCGCCGAGGAAATTGAAACTCTCGAAAACAACCGGCAGGGCGGCTATCATCACCATCCACATTTTCAAGTCGTCGTGCCATTGCAGCTTGTTGAAAGAAATACTGGCAGCGGCAACGGCCAGCACACCAACAATGGATGCGCACAAGCGTGCCGTAAAGGCGGTTCCCATGATCAGGTCGCGCTTTTCCGGGTTGTTAATTAGGTTTCGGGATAGGATGCCGTTCAGGCCCAACGGCACAAATACGGTGATGATGGAGGCAAAAGCCCGGGCAAAGTTAAATTTTCCGTAATCCTCGCTTCCCAACTGATTGGCGGTTACCGTCCCGATTGCAAACGCAATGCCCATGCTGACGACCCTTTCCACAAACAGCCAAGAAACACTGGTGAAATACCGACGGAACCCTTCGGGCAAACGCTCTTCTATCTTCAAAATGGAATGCAGTTAAAATTAGAAGCGGGGCAAACGCAGGATGAAGAGCCTGGACAAGCAAATGAAAATCCTCTGTTACGACGGGCATAGTGTAAATGTCGGAATCGCAGGTGGCAGCAGTCCGCAATTCTGGCATCGGGCCCGTCAGTCACTGTACTTGTAGGCTTTGTCACTGTACCCGTAAGCCGACATGGATTTCACCCCGTTGATGAGTATGGCAACATCAGTGAGCCGGTTTGTGTCGTAAAGCTCGTTGATCTTGTTCAGTGCCTCCCGTCCGGTAACTTTGTGGCGCACAATGTAGATATTGAAGTCGGTGTAGTTTTTCAAAATCAAAAAGTCGGAAACCAAGCCGAGTGGCGCGGTATCCATGATGATGTAGTCATACTCCTCCTCACGCTTCAATTTCTCAACCAAGGTCTGCATACGCTGGCCGCCAATGAGGTTGAGCGGACTGACGGGGATGGGACCGGAAGTGACCAGCGACAAATTGTCCGTGTCCGTGTCGGTAACCACCTCATTCCATTCGTGCATTCCAGTCAGGAAGGTTGCCAGTCCTTTCTCGTTTTCCACCCCGAAACGGGTATGCACGCGTGGCTTGCGCAAATCGCAATCTATGAGCAGCGTTTTCTTCCCCGATTGAGCCATCACCATTGCCAAGTTGGTGGCGCAGAACGTTTTTCCTTCGGCTTGTTGCGAGGAAGTGATACCGATTATCTTCTTGCTGGTGTCCAAGAAAAGATATTGCAAGTTGACCCGCACCGAGCGGAACGACTCGGCCAGTGTGGACTTGGAACTGTTGGCGACCAAGTAGGTGTTGGCCTTGTTGTTGAAACCAATGACCCCCAAAGTCGGGATGTTGGTATTGATCTGGATGTCGGTTTGCCCCGTGATCCTGTCGGAGAACGCATCCCGGATGAAAATGAACCCAAGCGGAATCGCAAGTCCGATAATGCCGGCAAGCAGGTAAATCACAGACCCTTTGGGAGCAACCGGCTCATTGGTGGGCCGTGCCAAGTCGATCACATCCTTGTCGGCTTGGTTGGTGGCGATTGCCATGCCGGCATCCGCCCGTTTCTGCAATAGATACTTATATAATTCGTCCTGCACATCGCCTTTGCGGTTAATGGTCATCAACCGGTTGTCAGTCTCGGGTATGGAACTCAACTGCGACCGGATGCTGCCTACTTTCTGGTTCAGGTTGCTTACCCTGATTTTGGTGGTGTTCCTCAGGGAGGTGAGTCCGTCTATCAGGTTGTTTCTCACACCCTGCATTTTGGCATCAATCTGCTGCATACGCAAACTCCCTTCCTGCACTGACAGCGATAGCCTTGCCTTTTCCTGCGACAATCTTCCGTATTCTGTCAGCAAGGCACTTACGCTGGCATCGTCCACGCCGCTTACGCCGCCCAGCACTTCTTCGTTATTGCGGAGGCTGCGCAGCAGCGATTCGTATTGGTCGGCTTTTGCCTTTACATCCTGGAGTTGCAAATCGAATTGCGAATACTGGTCGTTCAACGCTTCTACCGAGGCCGAAGCGTTGAAAGTGCCCGTCCGGGTTTGTTCGCCTTGGCGGGCCGCATCCTTCAGCCGAATTGAATCCTGCACCACACCCAACTCCGAATCTATGTATGATATGGTACGCTTGCCTTCCTCGTTTTTCCTCCTGATTTCATTGTCCAAGTAAATTTCCAACAGTGTGTTCAGGAAATTCACTTCCTTTTCAACCACCGTTCCTCTCACGGAGAGTTCAATCACGTTGGCGTTCCGTTCGTCCACCGCATTCACTTTGAGTGAGCTTTGGTAATTGGCGGCTTGGTCGCTCAGGCTGTTGATGGAAAAAAAATAGTCGTCCTTGTCGTACAATGACGGGTTTTTCGAGAATTCAATGGTGAAATTCAGGTATTTGTCCGTGTAGGGCTGCCCCACGCGCAGTACCCGGCCACGATACGATTCGGGAAGCTCCGGCAGTTCGTCCAATTCCTTGTCGGCCAGCACATCATACACTTTTACCTTCTTGCCTTCGATGCGCATCTCATACAAGTCCTTATTCACGCGCTTGATATAGATGGGCACATTGATCATCTGCCCCTTGGTAGCGTCGAGCTTCACACGGAAAGGGAAATCACTGAATTCCTCAACGGTTTTATAATCCTCGGTGCTGAAATACGAAACCCTCATATTCAGCTTGTCCACCACCTGCTTCACGTAGCGGTAAGAGGTAAGCAACTGTATCTCGTCTTTCAACTGCGTTTGCGGGGCAAAAGCACCCATCCCCCGCAGAAACTTGTCTTGGTCGGGCATATTCTGGGTGCGCGAATCTACCAGTAGCGATGCCTTCACCTCGTACACTTTGGGAGTGAACCGCATATAAAGGTAGGCGACAGCCAAAGAGAGCGGCAAAAAAATGGCAAACAGATACCACCGGCTCACTATCTTACCTGTCAGTGCCTTGATATTTATTGTATCGTTTTGCGATTGTTTCATTGGTCAATAAGGGTGAAATTGACTGTATGGCAGGTTTCGGGTTTTCAAAAGATACTATTTCTGTCCTCTTTTCAGAGACACCCCGCACCGCAGGAGAGAAAGGCTCGGCACTGGTTATCTTGCATTGTTCGCTGATACTATGACGGAGGCAATCAAGGCAAGTGCTGTCAGTACCGATGCTATGATGCCCACGTTGGCGGCATTCTGCCTCGTAAATTTGGCTTTCAGTGGCTGCACGTACACAACATCGTTGGGAAGCAGGTAGTAGTACTTGGACATCACAAGGTTGGGATTGGTAAGGTCAAGCCGGACTACTTCGTTGCCCTGTTCGTTTTGCCGGATAAGCGTGATGTTTTTCCGGTTGCCAAAATCAGTCACGTCACCCGCCAACGACAGCGCTTCCAGAATTGTCAGTTGGTTGTTATAGTTGTAATACTGGCCCGCATTCTTCACCTCGCCCATCACCGAGACTTTAAAACTGATCATGGACACGAACACGGTCGTGTTTTTCAGTTGCTTGTTCACCGCATTTTGGACAAGGGCTTTGGTTTCGTTCAGTGTCAGGTTGGATACTTTCAGCAAACCGATAACCGGCAGGTACACATAGCCCGAATCATTGACCGAATACCCGTTCACAAACAGCGAGGCCGCATTGAAAGCGTTAAGCACACCCTCCGGCTCAAGGTTCATGAAATCGTATGCCTCCTTATCTATGCCCTTCACCTTGATGGACAGGATATCGTTGGGCTGTATCTTGTAGGGTGTCCGTTTGTTGGGATAAGTTTTGGCGGCGGCGGGCGGAAAATTCTCGCCTTGGAAATTAATCGCATCTTTGTGGCTGATGCACGAAGAAAGGATGCCAACGAAAATTAAACAAAAAATACACAGTTTTTGCATGGAAAATGATTGGTTGGTTGATACTTTGATGTGCGGCGGCAAAACTGACCCCTGCCCTAACGCATAACGACATTAATACGTTGGTTCAGGGCAAAGTAAACACTCGGACGACCTTTTTATTACGCCCCGGAAGCGTAATCGACCAGACTGGAGGAGCCGGTTGCTACGGCTTTGTGCAGGCTCAAGCCATTCATTGTCACCCGTTTTGGCCGCCCAAAGGTATAAAATAAGTGATTAAAAAAATGAAAAATACATCTCCCCAGTAAGGTTTCCGAACAATTAGGCAAACATTGCGGCACAAGTACCGCATACGGTTCATCCGTTCAATTGGTTTCGCTACTTTTGCGATCCGAGCCATCGGTCTCGATGTTATGCGGCCACCTACATCATCGGCGTGCGCAACCCGGGATTGCATGGGCAATGGCCGGTAATGAAAATGCTTTCCGGGTTTTTTGAGTTTAGGTTTGTTTTTCATTATTTCGTGGCTTTCGTGGCTCACACGTTGGGGCAAATCACTTCACCGGCATCTACAGACCTGTTATCTTTAAAAAATCTCATTCCAAATCGTATATGTCTAAAACCAGATTCGCACTCGCAGGCACCGCCCCGCTGTTGGCAACGGAGGCAGCAAACCCTGCTACAAACTCTTGGGATGATTTTGACCAAGAGGAAGAAAGTGAGGAAGATACCGATGACTTGGAAGAATTCGACTTGGATGACGAGGATTTGGACAAGCTGGATTTTGAGGAAATTGACATTGACGATGAGGAAGACTTTGACTTCGACGACGAGAAGGACGACGGAGAGGAATAATCCGGAAAGTGCCATTTTGCCGGAGTTGCGCCATCCTGTTTCCGCCAGTAGCCAAACAAGCCGGCAGCATTGAAAACGGGCGGGTTTCTGTTTTTCCAAACATACTATTTTGCCAATGCAAGTATCCGAAAAAGTCTGCACGGTTGTCGGTGCGGGTGCGGGAGTCGGTTTTTCCGTAGCCAGGCGTTTCGCACGCGAAGGGTTTGCCATTGCCCTCATAGCCCGGCGCACCGAAAACATTGAACGCTATGCCCGCGAACTGAGCGGTGCGGGGGCTTTTGCCAAAGCCTACCCGGCCGATGCCTCCGATTTCGAGTCGCTGGCCAAAGCCTTCCGCCAAGTACACCGCGAAATGGGCCACACCGATGTGCTGGTTTACAACGCTGCGGTCGCACGTGAAAACAGCCCGGCGGGGCTTGATCCCGAAAAAATGGTGCAGGATTTCCGCGTCAATGTGGCTGGCGCACTTGCCGCCGCCCAGCGCGTGATTCCCCACATGAAAAAGCAGAAGCAGGGCACAATCCTTTTTACCGGCGGCGGTTTGGCTTTGCAGCCTTACCATCCGTACGCATCGCTGGCGGTGGGCAAGGCCGGAATCCGAAGCCTAGCCATGAGCCTGGCCGACGAACTGGCCCCGGCGGGCATCCACGTTGCCACGGTCACCATTGACGGATTGGTAAAGCAAGGCACGCACTTTGACCCGGACATGATTGCCGAGCAGTACTGGAAGCTGCACCTGCAAAAGACCGGGCAGTTTGAAAAGGAAATCATTTACCGGTAACCGCCCGGCATGACCAAGTTTGTAGGTTTGCGGGTTTGGAAAGATACTATTTAGCACCCAACCCCGAAGGGGAGAGGTCTCTCCCCAACCCCCTCCGAAAGAGGGGGCTTCCGAACCGGCAGGTTTGTCGTTTTAAAAAGATACTGTTTTTTAGCCCCCTCTTTCGGAGGGGGTTGGGGAGGCCCTGGGTTTGGGCTTTCGGGCAGATACTATTTTTACAGGACTATCCAATCACTTGTAAATCAGCACTTCCGGTTTGCCATCAGCTCTAATGTGGCCCCGATACATTCCCTCAGAATTAAAAGGCATCGCAAAATTCCCGTTTTTGTCCAAAGCAATCACGCCGCCCTCGCCACCGCGCTGCACGAGTTTTCTCATCACCACTTCCTCGGCAGCCTGTTTCACCGTCAGTTTCTTGTATTCCATCAATGCCGAAATGTCGTAGGCCACCACCGAACGCATGAAATACTCGCCGTGGCCCGTTGCCGACACCGCACAAGTCTGGTTGTTGGCATACGTGCCCGCGCCGATGATGGGCGCATCGCCCACCCGGTTCCACCGTTTGTTGGTCATGCCGCCCGTAGAGGTGCCCGCCGCCAAGTTGCCATATTGGTCTAAGGCCACCGCGCCAACCGTGCCGAATTTTTTTTCACTGGCGGGGTAATTCTCCCGGCTACCCTTATCGGTGGAATGATCCAACTGGATTTTCTCCTCCTCCACCGCTTTTTTCCATTGCTGGAACCGGTGTTCGGTATAAAAATACGCCGGGTCAACGATTTCCATGCCTTGTTCTTTGGCAAATTGCTCCGCGCCACGCCCCACCAGCATCACGTGTTCCGACTTTTCCATTACCTTCCGCGCCGTGCTGATAGGATTTTTGATTACGCCCACGCCCGCAATCGAGCCCGCTTTCAGGTTGCTGCCGTCCATGATGGCCGCATCCATTTCATTTTTGCCCTCATGTGTGAACACGGCCCCTTTGCCGGCGTTGAACAGCGGCGAGTCTTCCAGAACCCTGATTGTGGTTTCGACGGCATCCAGACTGGTGCCGCCGCCCTGCAAAATGCGGTGGCCTGCCTGCAATGCGGCATTCAGCGCATCTTGGTAAGCCTTTTCCTTTTCCGGGGTCATGTCTTTTTTCAAGATTGTTCCGGCTCCGCCATGTACGACCAGCGTGATTTTGTCTTTGGCGGCCTTAGCCGCATTTTTGGCCGGATTTTGGGCAAAAACGGTTACCGTGCCGAGGGATGCCGCGAAAAAAAGCAGGAGGCAGTATTTATGTTTCATCGTTTTGTTCATTAATGGATGTGTGTTTGCGGTAACCGGGTTTCGTGTTTCCGAAAGGTACTGTTTTCCGGCGGCAAAAATACGTTGGAAACCGGCAATCTGGCGGCTTTTGGTACGCCATGCTTGGTGTGCCCCCTAAAATCGTATATTTGCCTTGCGGCTCATGCCCGCGCGTGTCCATTTTGGCAGCACGTAATCTAAAAAACGTCTCGGCATTAACTTTTTACCGCCTACTCCCGTGTATCTACCGGTCAACCTGCTGCTGGCGTTTGTCTGGGCGTTTGCCGTTTCAGCATTCGCCATCCCGTCCATCATTCAAGTGGCGCACGCCAAAAAGCTCCTCAACGAACCCAATGGGCGCAGTATGCACGCGCTGCTGACTCCAAGGTTGGGCGGCATGGCCATTTTTGCCGGATTCGTGTCGGCATTGGCGATATTCGGGCGGCTTGAGCAAGGCATCCAATACGTGCTGGCCGGTGCAATCCTGTTGTTTTTCATCGGGTTGAAAGACGATATTGTTCCGGTTTCGGCCTTCAAAAAGTTTTTCGTGCAGTTGCTGGCTACCGGCATCATCGTGTTCATGGGCGATGTGCGCATCACCAGTTTCCAAGGTCTTTTTGGGATTTACGGGGTGGAAACCGGCATCAGCTACGCATTCACCATCATCGTGATCATCGGCGTCACCAACGCCATCAACCTGATTGACGGGCTGGACGGACTGGCGGGCATCAACTTGGTTATCATTGCGGGGGCGTTTGGGGTTTATTTCCTGTTGCAGGGCCAGATGGTTTACAGTTACGCAGCGGTAAGCTTGATTGGCGGCACGCTGGGTTTTCTGCGCTACAATTTCCACCGCGCCGTCATATTCATGGGCGATGCCGGTTCGCTTACGTGCGGCTTCATCGTTGCCGTGATGGCCGTGCAATTCACAGAGATGCACCCCGCCGAAAACACGCCCCTGCTGGCCTTGGGCATTTTATACGTGCCACTGCTGGACACGCTGCGTGTTTCGGTGATGCGGTTGCTGGCAGGCAAGTCGCCGTTTGCCGCCGACAAGAACCACATACACCACTGCCTGATGCACGCCGGCCTGACGCAATTGCAGGTGGTGGGGGCATTGTCAGTGCTGCATTTGCTGGTGATTGCCTTTGTCATTGCATCCACCCCGTGGGGAATGCACACCCAGTTGGCATTCCTGACCGTTTTCTCGCTGGCCGCCAGCCTCGTGTTGAACTGGATGAGGAAACAGGACTGGAAAAAAAGCCCCGTCCAAACTGAAGGCATCGCGGCCGAGTAGTGCCACGGGAAACGGGTTTGGGGTTTTTGAAAGATACTATTTTCCGCAAGCCCGTAGGCTGCCCGTGCGGATACGGGCCGGAGAATTCCTCTGCTTTGACTTGCAGCAAAGGAACCCAAGGTTTCTCGCCGTTTCATTGATTACACGAAAGCGGCAACACACACCAAAGCGAACAGAATACCATTTACCGATTACACACAAGCCCTTGGCGTTTCCATTCAAAATAGTATCCTTGAAAAACGCGAAACCCCTCCTTTGGTGGCTGTGGGTATTGTTGCAGGCAGGCATAGCGACCGCCATGCCCGAAGCCCAAACCCCCGATTACAAGACCGCTTACAACTTGGAAGACCAATGGGTGGTTTATGATGATTCGTACGGCGGCTATGTGCCTTACTTTCGCCGCCGGTACGGTGTGCAGCCCACAGTAAGCCTGATCCTTGACCTTAAAAAATACCGCCAATACCGTTTGCTTCTGCAAGTGCCGCAACAAACGCACGTTTTCGTGCAATCCCGGTTGTCGCAAACATTGCCTGCTTCAGGCACACTGGTTTTGGATATTGACAGCCTGCAAAAAGCGTACAAAGCCAACTCGGTCTTGCTCACGCTTTACCGTCCCGACGGGCACATCGATTTGCCATCGGCTCAGGTTGTGTATGCCAGCCAAGCGGTTGCAAAAGCCGCCCAGTCGGCTTCCATGGCCATCGGAACTACCCAGCCCAAGCTGCGGGTCGCTTCCGGCTTCCGCGATTTTGCAACCCTGGCCGCCATTGTGCTGCTGGTTGTGTACACGTTTCTGCTGAACTACTACCCGAAGGCATTCCAGCGCAACTTCAGCCTCCAGTCCATTGTCGCATTGGACTTGCGGGGCGATGCCACATTCCTGGCCAAGCCGCTGAACCAAGTGAATTTGCTTTTCATTGCGGCGCACAGTATGCTACTGAGCCTTTTTTACATGGTCGGGCAGCGGTATTCAGGCAGTTTCTTCGTAAACCTGCTTCCCTTCGAGGCATCAGATGCGTTTTACGGTTTGTGGGTTTATTTCACGGCTCTCACGGCGGTTGTGTTCGTATTGCTGGTGGTCAAATACCTTTTCATTTACGGCATGGGCGTAGTATTTGACATGGATAACACGGCCTCGCCGCACTATCATGAATACCTGATTTTCTCACGCCTGTTTTTCCTAGTTGCCGTGCCGCTTCAATTCATCGTGCTCGTCACCTATCCGCAGCGGCTGCTGCCCCTCATGCCTTTGGTGCTGGCCTCCCTGGTGCTGCTGAATATTGTGCGCATATTCACCATCGGGTCGGTGCTGAACAAACTGACCGCGTTTAGAAATCTATATTTATTTTCTTACCTTTGCGCCACCGAAGTGATTCCTTTGCTCGTGGGAGTCAAGTTGTTA
>JAYWIH010000078.1:0-13573 GCA_043789005.1 Sphingobacteriales bacterium | reverse complement strand
TTTCGCTCTTGCGTTCGCTGGTTTCCTTGCCCAGCCCCTGCTTGATGCTTTCCTGGTCTTTCTTGGCTTCCTCGTCGCGGCGGGTGCGTTCCGAGAATGCGTCTTTTTCCACTTGCTTGAACACGCCGTTGCGTTCGGCGGCGTTCAATGCCACAAATGCTTTATTGTGTGCCTTCTGGCTTTTGGCATCCACCTCGGCCAAGCCTTCAAAGAATGCCGCCCGGTCAGTGTCACTGTAGCAGTCGGTGAGCATGGTTTTCACAAAATCGGCCACGCCCGCTTCTTTTGCGCCGGGCGTTTTGGTTTTGGGAATGATGGTCTCGGCTATTTCGCCCACCAGTTTCATCACGTCGGGCGTGAACGATTTGGCGGCGGCCTCCGAACTGGCTTTGGTCTGGCAGCCCTGCATGAGGGCTATCAGGGTGGGTGCCGAAAGCGAACCCCCCATGAGGGTGGCCGCCCTGACAATTGCGTCTCTTCTTTTCAAGGTGCTTTATGGTTAACTGTGCGTGATGATTGAATGTTGCGTGCGAAATGCTCCTACTATTACCTGCCAAAATACAAAAAATACGCGTCCAAAGGCAAAAAACCGCGCCTATATGGATTGATTCCAAATAATGCTGCCTCCGTACGCCCGCAATTCCCGGTTTATAGGTCGGGTCGCCCCAAACCTTAATCCCGAACTTTATGCTTCAAGGTTTCCGTTCCATGAACGAAGAAAAACGAACAAAACCGCAAATCCGATATGAAATTCAAGGAAATCATTGCTGCCCAAACCCCCGTACTGGTGGATTTTTATGCCACGTGGTGCGGCCCCTGCAAGGCGCAGGCCCCCATACTCGATGAACTGTCGCGGCGCATGGGCGGTGCGGCCCGGATAATCAAGGTGGATGTGGACAAGAATCCGGCGGCGGCCCGGCAATACAACGTTCAGGGCGTGCCCACGCTGGTGGTGTTCAAGGCCGGCAAAGTCGTGTGGCGGCAATCGGGGGTGGTGCCCGCCAACCAACTGGAGCAGGTGCTGAAGCGGTTTGCGTAAGGGTTGGCGACACGCTTTAGCTTGTCTGGAAACCGCAGGTTTCCGCTTTTCAGGAGATACTATTTTCCGGTCATTCCGGCAAGCGAACAATCCGGTCTCCATTTACGCCGGATGCCGTGTTTCCCGAAATGAAAAGCGGCACGGCAAACCCGGTTTGGGCTTTCCAAAAGATACTATTTTGCCGCTGGCCTTGGCCCGTCCGGGGCATCGGGCAGGGTGCTTGCTTTGCATTTATGGCAAATGGCTTTATCTTGCGACACAAGGTTGAAGGCATTGGTTTGAGGTATGGGACTGCTGGATTTTTTCAGGAAAGACAAGCCCGCTTCCGCCGGGGCTTCCAAACTGCCCGTCATGGCCGATTTGGGAAACAACCCGCTGCAAGAAGGCGACACCGTGGAGTCGTTACGTTACGGGTTGGGCAAATGCCGCCTGGTACGCGTGGGTGGCGGTTATGAATACGAGTCGTTGGAAACCGGCGAACGGGTGAGCTGGCTGCGCATGGTGGATGCGGCGACGCAATTGCAAAAGGTGAAAAAACTGTAAGCCAGCCTTTTGGGTAATTCCGACACGCTTTTTTTGCCGTGCCCATGCGGTAGGGCCAACGTTCAGCCGGATTTTCCGTTTCCCGGAATGGCGGAAAATAGTATCCCCCGAAAACACCAAACCCCTTTGCCTTAAACGGGTGGCAAACAGTAAAACCAAGTGATTTACGTATGATGGTGGCCGAAAAAAAAGCAGTGGAAAACAGTAACCAGATACACGTTTCGTCCGAAATAGGGACGTTGCGGCGCGTGATTGTGCATAGCCCCGACAGCGGATTGGGCAAGGTGGTGCCATCCAAGGCGCAGGACTGGCTTTTTGAAGACATCGTGCACCTGGACACGATGCGGCGCGAAGAGTACGACTTGTACATCAAGATTCTGCTGTATTTCCTGGATCCCGGAAAAGTGCAGGGCAAACTCGAAGAGATTGACAACCCCGCCAACCGGCGCAACTTTTACAAGCCCGACCACCCGGATTACTTCAACTCGGACAAAGTGATTGACCCGCAGTTGCTGCTGGCCGATATCCTGGAAAACCCCGGCGTGCAACAGCGGCTGCTGGCGGCCATCTGCGCCGTGGAACGCTGTTCGTACACGGTGCAGGAATATTTGGTCACGCTGCTGCCCAAGGAACTGGCCAAGACGCTGATTTCCGGCACGTTGCCCAGCAAGGCCATGATTTTCGCGCCGATTCCCAATTTCATTTTCACGCGCGACATCGGCATTACCATCAACGGACATATTCTGCTCAACAAGCCCGCCAAGCTGGCCCGCACCCGCGAAGCCCTCTTGACCCAGTATATTTTCCATAACCACCCGATTTTCAGCCACCTGCGCCATAAGATACTCGAGATTCCCGAAAGCGAACACCATTTCCTGTTGCCCGATGGCGAAAAGGACTACAAACGCGCCACCCTGGAAGGCGGCGATGTGATGATGGTAAGCCCGAACCATTTGCTGATTGGCCTGAGCGAACGAACCTCGGCCTACGCAATCAACCAAGTGATAAAAATCCTGTTTGAGAAGGAAGTGGTGCGGAAAGTAACGGTTATCCGGATTCCGAAAAAACGCGATTACATGCACATAGACACCATTTTCACGCAGGTCAAGCGCAACGTTTGGGTGTTGCTCGGCACGCTGTCGCGGGAGGGGGAGGAGATGGAAAAGCGCGATTTCATGGAAAGCCTGCAAGACGTGAAGCAATCGGAACGGCTGAAAATCATGCAGTTCACCAAAGGCAACGTGGAACACCCCGTGCCTTTCGATTATCTGGAGGATCTGCTGGACGACATCAGCCGCAACGATTTGGGCTGCGCCGAAAAAACCGTTTTCGTATATTCGGGCAACAACGAGTTTCCGTTTGGCGCACGCGAACAGTGGACCGACTCGTGCAACCTGCTGGCCATCCGCGAAGGCGTTGCCATCGGGTATGACCGCAACGACAAGACGATTGAGGCGTTCCGGCAAGCCGGGTTCACGGCCGTGAAAGCCGCCGAACTGCTGCGGCAGTTTGAAAGCGGCGAAACCACGCCCGAAGCCGTCCACAACACAATCATCCTGCTGCCATCCGCCGAATTGTCGCGGGCACGGGGCGGTTCGCACTGCATGAGTATGCCGCTGCTGCGCGACACGATTTAAAATGAATGAATGGGTAAGTGAATAAGTGAGCAAATATGTTGCTCAGTAAAACTATACCGGACGCTCACTTCGTGGTCTCCGTGTACGGAAAAACATTTCAAGTAAAGAAAAGAATCGGGAAATTGTTTCAAACGGTTTCCTGAAAGCGAAAATAGTATCTTTTTAAAAGGCAAAACCTGTCTGTTGCTTTTTTTACAGTTTTTGTGAAAGTTGCGAAACGGAAATATACTCTCACGCAATAGTTTTTGAGGCGAAAACCGCAAATAAATACGCCTGTAAAAACACAATCCGACTGACCGATTACAGGTAACTGTCAAGTTTGCCCATTTACTCATCTGCTCATTTAGCATTCACTCATTCATTACAGATGCAGACAACCCCTTACCTACTGATGATCAGGCCGGTGCGGTTTGCCTTCAACGAGCAGACCGCCGCCAGCAATGCCTTCCAAGACCCGGCAGCCCTGCTTGAAGCCGAGAACGTGCAGCAAAAAGCCTTGGCCGAGTTTGACGAGATGGTGGCCAGCCTGCGCGGCTTTGGCGTGGATGTGACGGTGGTGGAAGACACGCCCGAGCCGCACACGCCCGATGCCATCTTCCCCAACAACTGGGTTTCGTTCCACGAACTCAACGGCGGCACCGTTTGCCTGTACCCGATGCAAGCCCCCAACCGCCGCTTGGAACGCCGCCCGGATATTGTTGAACAACTCAAAACCCGCTTCCAAATCTCGCACGTCCTTGATTTTTCGGCGCGCGAAAACGAAGGCAAACACTTGGAGGGAACCGGCAGCATGGTGCTGGATCGCGATTTCCGCGTGGCCTACGCCTGCCTGTCGCCGCGCACGGATGCGGGTTTGCTGGATGAATTTGCCCGGCAGATGGATTACCGCACGGTCAGTTTCCACGCCACCGACGAGCAGGGCAAAGCCATCTACCACACCAACGTGGTCATGTGCATAGCCGAGCGGTTTGCGGTGGTGTGTCTGGACTGCATCCGTGATGCCAACGAACGCGGACGGGTGCGCAAGACATTGGAAGCCAGCCGCAAGGAAATCATTGAAATCAGCATGGATCAGCTCCACCGGTTTGCGGGCAATATGCTGCAAATCCGTAATATGAGGCGCGAGATTTTGCTGGTGATGTCGGCGCAAGCCTACCAGTCGCTGCTGCCCGACCAAGTGCGGCAACTGGAAAAACACACCCGCATCATGTCGTCAGACTTGCAGACCATTGAACGCAATGGGGGCGGCAGTGCCCGCTGCATGATTGCCGAAATCCACTTGCCGCTGAAGGCGTAAAGCCGGGGTTTTTGTCTTTCAAATTGCGGATAAACACGGATGCCACGGCTGGAAAGAATTTTCCAGCCGTGGCATCCGTGTTTTGCAATAAGCCGGACAACTTTACTGGCCGCTTTTGCGCTGCATTCTTTTTTCCCGCATCTTCTCCATATTTTCATCCTGCCGCTGGACGTACTGCTGGAATTGCGTTTCGGAAAGCACTTTTTTCATTTCCGCATCCGTCTCGTCTTTTATAGTTTTGGCCTGCCGCATCTTTTCGCCTTTCACGGCTGGCTTGGTGCCGCGCAGGGCCGCCAGTTTCTGGTCGCGGGCCAATAAAATCGCTTTCACTTGCTGCTGCTGCTCGGCGGTCAGGGAAAGTGCCTTGGTCAGGCGGCTGGTTTGGGCTTCGGCGCGTTCTTCCGGGGGGCGCGGCTCACCGCGGGTGGCAGCCGCCTCCTGGCCAAACGTAGCCAGTGTTGCGGTTAAAAACAGGGCGATGGCAACAATCAGGTTTTTCATGGTTTCAAATCGGGATTTAAGTGAGAATCATGCGGGTTGGAGGGGCATTCGGTGCAAAGGTTTAACCGGCCCCGCTTTACAATTCCCGGCAAATCAATGCCATTGTGCGAGAGTGATTTCGACGGGGGTTTGGCCATTTCCAAGGATACTATTTTTTGACCTGTCGGAAAAAGACATTTGGACACGCAGCACTTTCACAATTCCAGCAGGAAAGCGCCGTCTTCGTGTACGTTGTGGCAGACGGTTTTTTTGTCAATAAATGCCTTTTTGAGCCGTTTGGATAGGTAGAATTTATTGGAAGCATCCAGAATCACGGTGCCGAATATTTTCTCCGGCAGCTTTTTTATGTTGCGCAGGCTGTTGTTCTGCACAATCAGGTAATCCATTTTCTGCCTCGGGAAATTTTGCAACGGCATGGCTTGGTGCAGGATGCAGAAACGCCTGCCGTGCCACACAAACACCGAATAGCCGCGCATCCGTTTGAATGCCAGCGCAGTTGTGTTTGTTTCCGGCAAGTCATTTTGTTTCGTTGAATCCTTTCCGGAAAATAGTATCTTTTGAAAAGGCAAAACCCGCCGCCTGCCCCAATGGTTGCGCAAGTGGAAAAGTGCGCGGCTGTCATTGGCCGCCAACGCCGAATCCATCACGAAAACGTGTTGCTGGTTGTCGATCACATCCAGCGTGGCGTGGCCCGGAATGGCGTACACGGCCAACAGATGCTGCTCGCGGAAACGGAACTTGCCGTACAACTGGCTTGCCGACACGCCCAGCAACAGCAGCGCGGCCACACCCCAGTAGCGCAGCCGGGGCTGGTAGAAAAACACGAAAACCGCCACCGTGAGCAAATACAGCAACGTGAGTTCCCACACGTTCACGTGAATGCCTTGGATCAGCGCACCGGGTGTCTGCTCGGTCAGGAAGGCGCATTGGTTCAGCAGCCGCGTAATCCATTGCAACATAATCGCCAGTAAGCCGGACAAATACGGAACCCACGCGAATGCCAGCAATGCCAGGCCGCCGTACAACACCGCCGTAGAAACCGGGATGACAATGGCATTGGCCAGCAGGAAATACGTGGGGAATTGGTGGAAATAAAACAGCGTGAGCGGGAAAACGGCAATCTGCGCCGCCAGACTCACGCAAGTCATTTCCCAGAGTTTATCGGCAAACCAATTCCGGAAATCAAACCACCGGTACAGTTTGGGGTGCAGGTACACAATGCCCGCTACGGCCAGGTACGACAACTGGAAACCAACATCCTGTAACAAATACGGGTCGTAACAGAGCAGTCCGAAAGCGGAAATGCCCAGCGTATTGAACAAATTGCCCTCCCGGCGCACCGCCTCGCCGATAATGACAAACGAAAACATGATTACCGCCCGCAGCACCGAAGCCGAAAGCCCGGTCACAAACGCGTAAAACCACAAAATCAGCAACGCCGTGATGGCAAAAACCCAGCCTCCGAAACGGACTTTTTTCAAACGCCCCAGCATCAGCACCACCAACTGGAACACAATGATGACGTGGGCACCCGAAACGGCCAGCACGTGCATGGCTCCGGCGGCGGCGTAGGCGTTTTTGAGTTCATTGTCCAGCCCGTCGCGGATGCCCAGCACCAGACCCGTCACAATGGCGTATTCCTGCGGATTAGTGATGTGGTGCCGGAACACGCTGTCGGCCCATGACCGCACGCGCAACGAAGCCGCCACCACCGGGTTGCCGCCGCCGTGCCCGTACACCGCAAAGCCGCTTGGCTTCACAAACTGCTGGAAATGAACTTGTTGCAAACCCAGATACTGCCGGTAATCAAACTCGTCGGGGTTGGCGGGCTTGCTGATGGGCTGCGGCATTCCCCGGATGATGAGCTGGTCGCCGTAGGCGGGCTTTGGCGCGTCCTTTGAACTGTACACCAGCACTTTGCCACAGGCGGGCTTGAACAATCGTCCGGCTTCCGGGGACGAAACATTTTCCGGCGGCTGGGTTTGCAACAAATCGGTTTTGCCGGGCAGCAGGGCGGTTATTTCAACCGTGGCGCGGTAGTTTTTGGCCCGCACCTGCACTTCAGACACTACGGTTGCGGTGTAATAAGCCACGCTGTCGGTTTGGTGCAGCAGGTGCGTGGCACTGTTGGCGGCGGTGCTGCGGTGGGTTGCCAGCCAGCCGAACGAGGCGGTGGACAGCCAAGCCAGCAAACCGAACACAACGTGCAGCCGGGGTTTGGCCCCCGCTAAAGACGGGGCTTTCAGCTTTCTGGAAGATACTATTTTCCAGACGGTGAAATACACAAGCAGCGACGCGCCGAAAACCGCCGCCGCCCACGTTGCCGCCACCGCCGGTTTCCACCAATAGGCCAGGATGCCGGAAATCAGGAACAGGGTGAAACGGATGAAAACGTACGGTGTCCAGCGGAACATGGCTTGCGGTTTGGAAATATTCTGGCAATAAATAGCTTGAAAATGAATGGAATATTCGGCTCACTGGCGCGGGATTCGTCACTGGCGCGAACATCCGACCTACTGGCGCGAGGTTCTTACCTCGTGCCGCCCATGTGCCGAGATTCCTATCTCGGCGGCGTTGGTTTCACTTGCGGCTCCAGCAAATGGGGATTTCGCTCCAATGGCGCACCTTTCTGTTTTTTACTCGATCAGGATTATGTCCAGCGGCAACTTTTCATCAGCGTGGTATTTCCTGGCCGAGCTGTATGTCCAATCGCATGGATTATTCACAAAACCCGCCTTTACGGGATTGTTGTGTATGTAATCCAGTTTTTGCGCTGCCATTTCAGGCGTGAACAATTCAATGGGATGGCTGTGATGCTGCCAAAACTGATAGATTTCATTGGAGGCGATTTTCCTGCCAGCCCTGGCAAACATCCAAAGCATCCAGTCTTTCCGGCTTTCGTCAGGATTGTCCTGAATGGCTTTCAGGATACGTTTGGCAGTGAATTGCTTCATGTCCCGTATTGTTTCCGGCAAGGGTCGGCCTCTGGTGCTGACAATCAGATGTACGTGATTGGTCATGAGGCAGTAGGCGTGAAGATCCATGTCTTTTTTCTCCTGACAGAATCTCAGGCTTTCAAGAAAAATGTCTTTGTATTCATTGCGCGTGAACACATCAATCCAATTGACCGTGCTGAAAGTAACAAAATAGAGTTCGTCGAGGCTTTTTATCCGGTATTTTTCGCTCATAAATCGTTTGCTGTTACACCGAGATAAGAATCTCGGAACATGGGCGGCACGGGATAAGAATCCCGCGCCAGTGATTTTGCATCTCCGGTTCCGCCTGTGCGTAAAAATATAAAACCTTTCGTACCGCGAAATTGTAATTGCAACGGGAAGCATACATTTGTACCGGATGCGCCGGAAAGTGCCGCGCCACCCATATTTCAAACAAAGCCCCGAAAGGGCGTTATCCACCAACACGGGGTGCAGCCCTGTGAAGCCACACAACCTTATGCCAAACAAAACCTGTCTCGTAACCGGAGCCAACTCGGGCATCGGCAAAATCACCGCCCGCGAACTGGCCAGCCAGGGCATGGACATCATCATGGTGTGCCGCAACGAAGCCAAAGGCCGCCAGGCCCGTGAAGAGATCATGCCGCTGGCCAAGGGCAAAGTGGACTTGCTGACCGGTGACCTGGCAAGCCAGGAATCGGTGGTGCAACTGGCGCGGCAAGTGCGCGGCCAGTACGGCCGGCTGGATGTGCTGGTAAACAACGCCGGCCTAATCGTGGACAACCTTGCCTACACGTCCGAAGGCTACGAAAGCACGTTCGGCATCAACCACTTGGGTACTTTCCTGCTCACCAACCTGCTCTTGGACTTGGTGAAAAAAGGGGAGGAACCGCGCATCATCACCGTCTCATCGGCGGCGCACCAGTGGGGCAAATGGGATTTGAACGATGTGGCCCGGCCAAAGAAATTCAGCAGCCTGACGGCTTACGGCAACTCCAAGCTGGCCAACATCCTGTTTTCCAACGAATTGTCCCGGCGCGTAAAGGAGTTTGGCATCACCTCCAACAGCCTGCATCCCGGCGCGGTGCGCACCAGTTTCGGCGCGGGTGTGGGCGGCGGCCTGGGCACGTGGATGTTCAACTTGGCGAGGCCGTTTTTCATCACGCCCGAACAGGGAGCCGAAACGAGCATTTACCTGGCCTCCTCACCGGAAGTGCGCGGCATCACCGGCCAGTATTTCGACAAGAAACGCCCCAAAACACCCTCCAAAACCGCGCAAAGCGAAGTGAACGCCCGGATGCTGTGGGAAAAAAGCGCGGAGTGGACAAAACTCGATGAGCGGCTGAGGGAATTGTGACACTGTTTGCCGTTTTCGGTTTACCGTCCAAGACGTAGAGACGTTGCACCGCAACGTCTCCGCCCGCCGCAAAATAGTATCTTTTAAAAACGCCAAACCTGCTTAGGGCATAACTGAAATCAGGTTGCCGGACACGTTTGAATATGTGGCACGAAACCGATAGGTTTGGATAATGGCATCATTTTGCTGACTTGCCTGTAACGCGTTTCGCCCAAAGTGGAAGTAAAAGCAATCAATTGCGACTTACTCGCCATTTCGGAGGTATAGGCGCAACCAGTTGCGTTTACACGAATGTTAACGGTCAGCTTAAAAAACGACACTACATTGAGAAAGACAATAATCATAATGACATTTTTTTGCTGGACGACTTTATCGTTTGGACAGAAATTTATGATTAAAAATGGTGACACATTGCCCTATCAAGAAAAAATGGTTATCCAAACCGACACAGTTTACTTTGGTGACCAAACATATTATCCAGGCGACACACTTTATGAAGGGGCTTGCCGAACATTTGAAAAAACAAACGGACAAATAGTTAATCAATCAGACGAACACTGTTTACGACAAGGACTATGGACAATTACAGATAGTTTAGGAAACCATTGGACTGGCATTTATCACGATAATAACGAAGTTGGCATTTGGAAGCGATTTGACAAAAGCGGAAAACTTCTCAAAGAGACAGAAGAAGTTTCTGTCGGCAAGGACACTTACAAGGTTAAAGAAATAGATTACACAAGCGGACAACCTGTAACTTTTATTGACAAGCCATTCCTTGCATTTTATATCAAGAATCTTATTGCTATAATGATTATTTTCTTCGTGACTCTTTTTGGAAGAGTTTTCATTAACAGCAGTATTTACAACATCGAAAATGGGACAGATTTCTCACCAATCTATTTTCATTTCGGACCATTGGTTGCTAAAAACTTTGGACACAGTTTGCTTTGCACTTTTACATTTTGGTTTTCTGACTACAAACCAGAAAACAGACGGCTTGTAATTATAAGTAACACCATGTCCGCAATCGCATTAACAATTTTCTTTGGCATAATAATCGGACTTGCAGTAACAGGGGAAATATGACACGTTTAAACGACAGAAAAGAAAGCTGAACCGCTAACAGTACCTACAAAAAATTGGCGGCTCAGTGGTTAAATTAAGGTCTGTGCTTTGTGTCAAGTTTAGCGGTGCCAGACAGTTTTCGTCTCCGAAATCGCTAACTTCTTGTAGCTGCAAAACGTTGAGTATAAGTCCTCAGTTTTCAAATCACCCGGTTTTGTGCTGCTGCGTACAAAGTGCGAAAGAAACAGAAGTACACACCGAAAATAGTATCTTTCAAAAGCCCCAAACCCGCCTGCGGTTGATGTCCGCCTTTTTCCGTGGACTGCCGACTGTTTATAAAATATGCTCCAACTAAACCTGCCCGCATACGAATATCAGGTAATCCGCAAACAGGAAAAGCTGTACATCTTTGACGTGTTGCGCCGCAAATACATTTTCCTCACCCCCGAGGAATGGGTGCGGCAGCATTTCGTGCATTTTTTGCTGGATCGTTACAGTTATCCCAAGTCGCTTATCAAGGCTGAGAGCAGCCTGGCCTACAACAGCCTGCCCAAACGCGCCGATTTGCTGGTTTTCGACCGGGCGGGCCAGCCGTTCATGCTCATTGAGTGCAAGGACACACTGGTGCCGCTCAACGAAACGGTGTTCCAGCAGGCAGCGCACTACAACCACGTTGTGCGGGCGGCTTATTTGGTGCTTGTCAACGGATTGGAGTGGTTCTGCTACCGCACCGACCACGCGGCGGGCGTGACTGAACTGCTGCCCGACCTGCCGGTTTTCCCCGAATGAAAGGGTAGGGGTTTAGGCTTTTTTGAAGATACTATTTTTCAATGCCGTGGCTCGTGTCTTCACGAGACACTTGGCGGAAAGTACTGGCGGGTTTGGGCTTTTCAAAACATACTATTTCGGGGCTTGTGCCTCACACCGGATGCGCAACTGCCCGCCCGGCACGCGCCTTGCGGTGCTTCCATTTGTTTGCCAAGCGGCTAATGGCAATCCTGTAGATATCCGCATCAAACAGGCGCGAATCGTTGCGGGCTTGCCGCAGGAAAAAGAAGCCGATGGCAAACAGCACCGCATCGGCGAGCCACGCGCCGAAAGCAACCTGCACCACACCTTCGCGGGCCCACTTCTCGCCCATGAGTGTGAGCACGTAGAACAAAATGAAAAACCCGATGGCCACCAGTACCGGCACGCCCAAGCCGCCCTTGCGGATGATGGCACCCAGTGGTGCGCCGATAAAGAACATGGCCAGGCACGCCACCGACTGTGTGAAACGCCGGTGCCGCTCAATTTCAAACTTGCGGAGTTCCTTCACCGAGTTGTCCAGTTGGTAAATATTGCTTTCGATGTTGGTTTTTACGTTGTTGGCCTGAGTGACACCCAATTCCAGAATGGCCACCCGCTTGTATATCGGTGCTTTGCGCAGGGCGGTACGGGCCGAATCCAGCCATTTGCCGGAGGCCACGGCCTTGGCGGTTACGGTGTCCACGCGGCGCAGGTGCTGGCTGTAGTATTGGGGCATACCCGATTCGGTGGATATTTCCTGTTTGCGCATATTTTTGGCAAGCGAATCGGTGGCGGTGCGCAGTTCGGCGAAGTTTTTCATCAGCCGGTCATACTTGAAAAGGTTTTGGTCGGTGGTGTCCATGTCAAACGAAGCCAGGCTGAACACCATCTTGGTATGTTTGAAACTGATGCGCCGGAACTGCGCCTTCTGGTCGGTGCGCACATCGTTCACGTAGTCGTCGTAGCTGGTTCCGTTAAAAAGCTCAAACACCAAGTACTTGCCGCCCAGGATGTTATACATTTGCGCCGAGTCGGCAATGGTCACGCTGGAGTTGCCGTTGCCTTGGCGGTGGTCGTAAATCATCATTTCCTTGAGGCTGCCATCCGCATATTTCTTGTTGGCCTTCAGGCTCACGCCATCCAGTCCGCTGTAAAAAATTCCCTCTTTCAGTGCCAGCGACGGCTTTTTCTGGCGCACGTCATACAATAGGCTGTAGGCGTTCAGGTTGGCTTTGGGAACGATGTTATTGTTGAACCAAAACGCGAAAAGCGTAAGACCAACGGCAAACAGGAAAACCGGTTTCAGGGCGCGGATCAGCGAGATGCCCGAACCCTTGATGGCCGTGAGTTCGTTGTATTCGCCCAAGTTGCCGAACGAAATCAGCGCGGAAAGCAGCATGGCCAGCGGAAAAGCCACCTGCGAGGTGTTGATGGCAAAGTAGAACAGCAGTTTGGCATACACGCCCAGCCCCAGCCCCTTGCCCACAATCTCATCGAAATACTTGACCAGCGTCTGCGTCACAAAAATGAACACCACCACCGCGTAGGTGAGCAAAAACGGGCCGAGAAAGGCATTCAGGACTAACTTGTGGATTTTCTTCATGAAGGTTCTGACGTTTGTCGTTGGGTGCGCGGCTGGCAGGGAGCGACAAAAACCGTTCCCAAAAGCGGCGGTTTGCCAACGGTTCGGCAGGAGGATGTGCAAAGGTAAGGAAAATAGTATCTTTCCGGAAGGCCAAACCCCGCCCGCTTGGTTTGAGAACTGGGAGTGCGGGCCATGCGTCAGCCACCCACGGTTTCGCGCAGCGAGGCCATCAGGTTTTCCCAGAGTTCGTGCAGGTCGCCGGCTTCGTTGGTGTCCGAATAATCGGTGATTTTGAGGAACGACGATTGCGTCATTTCGTTCATATCCAGCTTGAATTCGATGAAATTGGGGTCGTCGGCATCGCGCTGTTCATCGTCCAGGAACTCGAACCTGACGTATTTGTTGAGGCGTTGGGCCGTGATTTTGGCGTAGTGCGGGCTGCCGTCCCAAGTGAAGTTGTAGATTTTGCCGCCGTTTATCGAAACATCATCGGCAAACCACTGCGCCAAGCCCGCCGGTGTGGTGAAGTAAGGGAAAAGCATCCGGGACGATGCCCTCAACTCGTATTCGGCGGTAAACCTGTGCTTTTCCATTATCGGGAGGGTTTGTAGATTCCGGCTCACGCCCATGTTGCAAATACTTAAAAAAAACCTTGTAAAACAACGCGCGGAATTTCTACCTTTGCGACCTGATTTTTTCGGCGGGGTAGCTCAGATGGTTAGAGCGTAGGATTCATAACCCTAAGGTCGGCAGTTCGATCCTGCTTCCCGCTACCAATGTTAACAAAATCCCCGCAAATATCG
>JAYWIH010000077.1:0-13670 GCA_043789005.1 Sphingobacteriales bacterium | reverse complement strand
ACTCCACGTCCGAGAGTTTCATCTGCAAGCCCGTTTCGCGGATTATCTCGCGGCTGCGGAACATGACGGGCATTTCGCGGGCTTTGGCCTGCTCGTATTTCTCCAAGTCCCTGGCATTGGCCACGCGGTATATCTGCTTGATCTCGGCATCGTCGGCCACGCCTTTTTTCTTCATTTGCAGCCGCACCAAGTCGTTTTGCAGCGACACGTGGCCCAGGTGGTGGCCGCCCGTAACCTCCACAATCACCGCATCGCCGGTGTGGAGTTCCAAGTGCTGCGCGTTGCGGAAAAACTCCTTTCGGCCACCCTTGAAGCGGATTTCCGCGATATTGAAACGCTGCTCCAGCGGAATATCCATGTCGCCGAGCCAGTCATACACATTCATCTTGTTGCAACCGCCGGTTTCACAGCCGGTTGCCGCCGCCTTGCCATCCGGCGAAGGGGCAGTGCTACATCCACACGCCATACGTTCGTTTATAGTTTAATCGGCCAAAGCCTACGTAAAAATAATTTCGGAATTTCGGAAGGCGGATTGCCGAATGAAAAACGATTTCGGGCTTCAAGACTTGCCGGCAAATTGATTGCCTGACACTTCAAGGCTAAGTTTCCTAGTGCAAACGAGGACAAAACAGCGTTTGAAAATAGTATCTTTTCAAAAGCCCAAACCTCCATAAAAAACAACCCCGGACAATCACAAAGTAAAAAATCCATCAATTTCCGCAATCCGCCCTCCGGATTCCGCATTCCAAAACTACTCATTTATCCCCAGTAAATCCAATCCGATGTCCTTGCGGCAGTATTTGCCGATCCATTCAATGTGTTCGGCGGCTTGGTTGCATTTGGATACCGCCTGCCGGATGTCGGCACCGAGGGCGGTCAGGGCAATGACGCGGCCGCCGTCGGTCACGGTCTGGCCTTGGTCGTCGAGCCGGGTTCCGGCGTGGAAAACCAGCACGTTGCCGACCCTTTCCAAGCCCGTGACCACCTTGCCTTTTTCGTAATCGCCGGGGTAGCCGCCCGAAACCAGCATCACCGTGGCGGCGGTGCGCGGCACAACTTGCAGCCGTGTGCTGGCCAGCGTGCCCTGCGCCGTGGCCACCAGCAACTCCACCAAATCCGATTGGATGCGCGGAACCACAACTTCGGTTTCGGGGTCGCCCAGCCGCACGTTGTATTCAATCACGAACGGCTCGCCCTTGACGCGGATAAGCCCGAGGAAAATAAAGCCGATATACGGGATGTTCTCCTGCCTCAAACCGGCAATGGTGGGCCGAATAATCCGCTCCTCGACTTTGCGCATGAAACCGGCGTTGGCAAACGAAACGGGCGAAACGGCTCCCATGCCGCCCGTGTTCGGACCGGTGTCGCCCTCGCCGATGCGTTTGTAATCCTTGGCTTCGGGCAGGATTTTGTAATTTTCACCATCCGTCAGCACAAAGACCGACAGCTCAATCCCGTCCAGAAATTCCTCGATCACCACGCGGCTGCCAGCCGCGCCAAACCGCTGGTTGGCCAGCATATCGGTCAGCGTTTGGTGGGCTTCGCGGTGGCTTTGCGCAATAATCACGCCCTTGCCCGCCGCCAAGCCATCGGCCTTGAGCACAACGGGCAGCGGGTGGCGGTCAAGGTATTCCAAGCCGTCTTCCAGAGTTTCGGGCGTGAACGTGCGGTAGCCCGCCGTCGGGATGCCGTGCCGCCGCATGAACAGCTTGGCAAAATCCTTGCTGCCTTCCAGTTGCGCCCCCTCGCGCCCCGGCCCGATGAGCATGACGTGCCGCAAGTCCGGTTCGGCTTCGAATGCTTCGCGGATACCGCGCACCAGCGGCTCTTCGGGGCCTACTACCACCAAAGCGATGTTTTCGTGGCGCACAAAAGCGATGACGGCCGCAAAATCGTTGACGGAAAGCGGCACGTTGGTGGCCGTGGCGCGGGTTCCGGCATTGCCGGGAGCCACGAAGATCCGGTCGCAAAGTGGACTTTGCGCCATTTTCCACGCCAAGGCGTGTTCGCGGCCGCCCGAACCGAGTATGAGTATGTCCATGGAGGAATCCTGGGAATGAGATTCGCAAAATTAGGATTCCGGGACTATAAACAAAGGATTGCCGAAAATGGGCGGCAGTGGCACGCACGTTGGCTTGTGTGCCGACCGCAGGGCGGCAACGGATGGGGCACCTTGGTTTCCGGCTTCCGTGTTTCCCTTTTGCGGATTCGGCTTTGCGGGGAAAAATACTTTCAATGCGATGCCATTGCCCCTCCTACTGGGTTTTCCTCTCGTACGGCTGGTAACTGAACTTGACCGCAACCGCGATTTTTTCGGCGATTTTCATGAACACCACCTTTGGCACTTGGATTTTGTGGTCGGCCAGCAATACTTCAAAAGCCGCGTCCAAGTTCATTTTTCCGGGTTGCACGGTGAGTTTACCCTTGAGAGTCTGGTCGCGTTCGATGCCGTGGATGTTCAGTTTGCCCGTAGCCGACACATCGTACACGCCGGGCTTGGCAAAATCCAGCGGCTCGTTGATTTTCCCTTTGAACGTGGCATACGGGAATTTTTCACTTTCCAGGTAATTCTCATTGAAATGCTCCTGCATCAGCCCGTTGGGAAACACAAATGACTTGACCGGTATTTTCACCGCCACTTCCTTGGTCTCCACGTTCATCAGCGACTGCGATTTTGTATTGACCGCTTCAATATCCTCAAGCGGCGTTGACGAAAAGAATTTGATTTCCGACGACACGCTTGTGTACAGTTGCTGCGCCCGGATAGTGAAGGCAGACAGAGACAAACAGAAAAAAAGCGTCCAGGATTTCATGGTTTTCAAATGTTTCCTTATCTATTTGGGCCGGTTCATTTGGCGGGATCTCTTGTCGAACGAGAACGTGCGGGAAACATTGAATCCGTAATGGATGTCGCCTTTAACCCACCTCCCGGTGGTTTCGGCAATGAATTGCTTCTCGACCATGCCCAGCGAGTTGGTCAGGTGCAACGAAAACACGTGCCCGCCCGTTTCTATGTCAAAGCCAAGAGCCAGCGAGTTATGGTATTGCCCGTCGAGCTGGTTGGGCAGCACGGCGTAGTATTCGGCATTGAAGGCCGTGCGTTTGGTGAGTTTGTAGCGGCCCGCAAAACCCATGGCCAGCACCGTATTCTCCTCGCCTTCCGCATCCACGCGGTTGCGGTGCAGCAGCGTGGGGGCCAGTTGCAGCGAAAACCGGTCGCTGAATTTGCGTGCCACCAGCAATTGCGCGCAATACGCCAGCCGCGACTGGAACGGGCGGCTTTCCTGCGGAAATTTCAGCGTATTCACTGCCGCACTGCCCAAAAGCACCACCGTCACGGGCATATTCCGCGCCCCGGACGACTGTTGCAGCAGTTTGTATTTGGCAAAGCCGTCGAACATTTTCTGCGTCGAGCTGCGGCCCACACCCACCATCAGGCGGTCGGTTAGGCCGTATTCAAACGCCAGCCGGATATAGGCCAAGTCCAGCCCCCACAGGTTGTACGCGCCACTGTTGAGCCTGCCGAAACGGTGCGAAATGCGGAAATCCATGTGCTTGCGCGGCGTGGTTTCCACTGAATGCCCGTTGATGACGCGCGTGGACTTAAAGGTCGCTTTGGCGTATTCAACGGCGTTGCTGTCGGTTTGCATCATGCCCAGCAAGTCGTCTTGCGCGTGGGCGAGGCTGCAAGCCAGCCAAAGCAAGGCCGCCAAAATAGTACGTTTTTTCATGTACGAACCCAGGGTGGAATAATTTTTCAAGACAACCGCAACTGTATTCCGCCCCGAATTGCGCGCAATCCGGGGCGGAAATGCTTTCATTCAAACACACGCAAAATACTGGTGGTGGCGTTGAACTCGGTCTGGAAAACCCTCAGGGCTGAAGCCGCCGGCCCCTGCTGCACCGAGCCGCCGGTGCCGAACTTCGAGCCGTGGTTGGAGCAATAGAGATCGTCTTGACCCAAGCGGTATTCCACATCCGTACCTTGGTGGGTGCAAGCCCTGGTCAGCGCCACAAACTTGCCGCCCTTGATCTTGGCTACGATGATGCTGCCCGCGTAGGTGAAACCACCTTCGGTTTGCAGTTTTTTGTTCGCCTCCTTGTTCAAGTCCATCGTGAAATCCACTTTCGTGCTGCCAACACTGGCGTTGCCCGTAAAGTCAGTGCCTCCAGTGCCGCCGCCCGTGCCCGGCTTGCTGCCGGGGGCTGCCGGTTGGGGCGATTCGCTGGAGCAGGCAGTCAGGCCGCCCATGCAATAAAACGACATCAGTGCGGCACTGCTGAGCCCCAGGTTCTTGATGAATTCTCCTCTGTTCATACGGATGGTAAGTTGATTGGTTTGAAAATATGTACGTAAGCGGATGGTTGTTCGGACTTTGCGCAGATGCCCGCCTTAGGTTTGGCTTTTCAAAAACATACTATTTTCCCCAAAACCGGCCATTCGCCCATCTGGACAACTGGCAAAGGTGCGGCTTTGTTTTGCGGTTTTTCCGGTTACAGGTTCGGCGCCTCGGCCAGGTCTTTCACCGCCACGGGCCACACGCCAAGAGTGGGAACACTCACGCCTTGGTTCTCGCCCCGGTTGGCATCCCTGCCGAAGTAGTACAGCGGACGGCCTTTGTAAGTGATTTGCTTCTTGCCGAACACATCAATCGAGCCGAACAATGCTTTGTCCAGCGTGGACGGGATGCTGGCCAGCGTTTCGGTAAAAACAGGCCAGTTGGCATCCGTTGCGGGGTCGTTCTTGGTGAAATTGTTCTTGTTTTTCGTGTCTCTCGTGAACACGTACAGTGTGCGGCCTTTGCCATCCGTGAAATACTGCGTGGCTCCGTCGCCTTCCGTGTAATCGCCCTTGTAGTTTTTGCCGTTCAGCCCTTTCAATTGCCGGTTGGCAAGCATGATGGAATAGTCGGTTTTGGCAACGTACCAAACAGCACCCACGCCCTCGCCTTTGGTTTCGCCGGACAGTTCGCGTGTATTTTGTCCGCCCGCCACCGGAGCAAAGTAATACAGCGGCCAACCTTTGTAGGTGGTCTGTTGCTTGCCATCGGCATTAGTGATGTTTGCAAAATCGGCCAGCAGCAAGCCCGTCGGCAGCAAATCCTGGGTGAGGGCGGCCTCGTAATAAATGGGCCACGTGGCGGCACAGCCACCGGTGCAGTTATTGTTTCCGGCCACGTCCCGGGTCAGCAGGTACAGCGTATTGCCTTCTCCATCAGCCAGATAGCTACCCAGCGTTGCATTGGTTACCAATTTTATTTTGGCGGCGGGTTTCTGTTCATTCCCGTCTTTTTCCTTGCAGCCGGTAGTGTAAAAGGCCGTTGCACACAAGGTGGCCAGCAACAGGAACGATTTTGTTTTTCTGGGCATTTCGAGATTCAATTTCATGTGTTTGAGATTGGGTTAACGGTGGAAAATTAACATCCGGTTTGGCCAAACCTATTGCATTGATTGGTATTGCGGGTTGATGATTCGGTTTTTCACATTTGCCTTTTCGCCGTTCCATGGGGCGGAAACCACCGGAAAACAGGTGGGTTTGGGCTTTTCAGAAGATACTATTTTGGGAAAGCAACTGTTTGCGGGTTTTTTACTTGGGCATCAGCGGACGATACCTGACAGAGAAAAACACTCCCGAACTTATCAGCCTGACCCTGCCAAAACCCACGCCCCCGAGCGGAACCTTCACAAACGGCTCAATCTGCCACGAAAACCGCCGGTTCACGTTCCGCTCGTAGCCACCCGACAGGTTGCCGATGGCGAACAAGTGGTTATCGGAATTACGCACATTCCAAGACCGGTTTTTGAGCTGGTTGTTTTCATAGTATTCATAGTCGTAATCCTCGTTTTTCATCAGGTACGAAGACAAGCCCGCACTGGCAAACCAGTTTCCCTTGGTGCGTTGGATGGCATTGTAGCGCACATTCAACGGAATGTCAATGATGCGGCAGTCGGCAGCCACGGTGTTTAAGTATATGCCTTGGCGGTTTGTCCAGTAGCTGCCGACCGGCTTATAATCGCTGCCCCGCGCGGCGTACAGTTTGCGCGTGTATATTCCGCCCGCCGAAACCAGCCAGCGGTCTGATATGGCATATTCCAGCAGCAAACCGGCACTGGTGCTTGGCTTGGTGAAATTGCGGAACCCCACGGTTGTAAGGTCAGGGGCGGCAACCATCCGCAAACCAATCCTGGAACCGCCGTGCAGGGTCTTGCCAGATGGCCGGATCAGTGGCGATGCCGGAACGGCGGGCAGTGCGAACACATGATTGAGGCGGGGCATGGCCCCGGTGCCGGGTGTGATGGTTTTGCCAGCCAGCAAGCCAAGCCGGGACACATACGAGTCTATTCCGTTGTCCACCTCAATTTCCAGATGGTTTGATTCTGGTTGCTTTTTGTCGGCTGAGGGAGTTAACGAAACTGCCGCCTTTTCACCTGACAAAATCAGTGTGCGATTTTTGGCAGCCAATTCGGAATTTTGTCTATTAACCGGCTGCTTTTCTCGATATTCTCTCGTTTCAGCATCATTATCCACTTGGTAGCCATTTGATGTTTCATGGTGTGGCTTTTTCTTGGTTGCAGCCCCCTCGCCGACATCCGTAACAGACTTCAATAAACCAGTTCTTCGTCCGTCTTTCTCGTTGCTTGCCTGTTCGAAACGGCGGAGCTTTTTCTTTCCAACCGCTTTGTCATTTTCACCGGATAGCGATGAATTTTTCCGCACCCCATTCTCCGCCGTTTCGCTAGGTTTATTGAGTCCAAGTGCCAGTTGTTTGCTTTCGCCTGTCACTTCTGACCTGTCAGCCAGTTTTTCAATGGTATTTCCATTGCCCGGCATTGGCCTTTTTTTTCTGTTATTTGCAGCCAGCCCGACAGGATTTCCCGTATTTTTCAAATCCTGCCCGCTTACTGGAAAAATATTACTTTCCATTTTTTTATTACCGGTATTCACTGTCTTTTTTCTCGATTGAACAGTATTTTTGGTATTATTCAAATCACTTTCCTGCGGCTTTGCCATCATGTTTCCATTTGTTTTGGCATTCGCATCTCCATTTGCCAAAATAGTATCTTTCGGAAGTGCCAAACCTCCCTGCCGCTGCGGCAACAGGTAAATTCCCGTTCCGATGAGCAACAGCAGTCCCCCCAGCAGACCCCAGCGCAGCCAACCATTCCGGTGGCCGTTGTCGTCCAGTTTCTGCTCCATCCGTTGCCACGCTTCCGGGTCAAACGGAATTTCAATCTCCTCAGCCGATTTTCTGAAGAGAGCGTCCAATTCTTGGTCGGACATCTCATTCATACTTGCCATAGCCGTTCTGTTTTAGCATATCTCTCAGTTGTTGGCGGGCACGCGCCAGATTCGATTTGGATGTACCCACCGAAATGTTCAATTGTCCGGCAATTTCCTCGTGCGTGTAGCCGTCCATCACGTACAGGCCAAAAACCATCCGGTAAGCCGGGGTCAGTTGCTGCACCAGCAGCACCAGTTCCTCGTGCGCCAGCCTGTCCAGCACCGTTTCGTTGTCCGTTGTGTTTTCAGCGGCCTGCACATCCTCGTGGAAATAATGTTTCGACTGTTTGCGGTAGTGGTCCAGTGCCGTGTTGATCATGATCCGGCGCAGCCAGCCTTTGAAAGACTTTTCCGGGTCGTATTTTTCAGTTTTGGCAAACACCTTCATGAATCCGTCGTTGAGCACTTCCGTCGCTTCGTCGCGGGTGCGGGTATAGCGCAGACAAACCCCCATGCCATACCCGTAAAATTGCCGGTAAAGCAATTCTTGGCTCTTGCGGTGGCCATTGCGGCAGCCGTCTAACAAAGCCTCAAGTTCGGTGATGGTTGCGGTGGTTGCTGACATAAGCGGATTCATGTACAGCACGGATGATTGGCGGCAAAGGTTGCGCGGAATTCAGGCAAAAAAACGTTTTTTTTTCAATCTTCATAAGTAACTGACTGACAATGAGAGGGACAAAGATTATTTTTACCGGCAAATATCTCACTTGAAAACAAATGCCTTGCGAAACCCCGACCCGTCAAGGACCGGGATTATGGAAAACAGTATCTTTGGAAAACCCCAAACCCCCTCCATCCATGAAACCCGAACCGCACGAATACCCGCCCTTCATGAGCCGCTACGTTGATCTGGTGGCGGACGAAACTCCGTTGGCAACGCTGAAAAGCAAACCGGTGGGGCAACTGCTCCAATCACTGACCGAAACCGCCAGCCAATACCGCTACGCTGAAGGAAAATGGAGCATCCGGGAATTGCTCGGGCATCTGGTGGACACCGAGCGGATTTTCGCGTACCGCGCCTTGTGCATGGCACGTGGCGAACGGCAGCCGCTGCCCGGCTTTGATGAGGATGCCTACGTTGAAAACGCCGGTTTTGAACGGCGCACCCTGCAAAGCCTGCTGGCCGAATATGCCGCCTTCCGCGAGGCAACGGTGCTTTTGTTCGGGAGTTTTGACGAGGCCGCGCTTGCGCAAACCGGAATTTCCAACGGCAACCCGGTGTCGGTGCGGGCGTTGCTGCACATCACCGCCGGGCACGAGTTGCACCACGCGGGAATTTTACGCGAACGGTATCTTGCCGGTTCGCAAGCCGTAGGCTGAAACCGGGAAGGTTGCCGTTTCGCAAAAGAAAACAGTATCTTTCAAAAACCCCAAACCCGCCCCGTCTGCTGGCATCAACGCATTTGGTGCCATCCTGAAAACAGTAGCCCCGCAAAACCGGAAACCTGCACGTTTCCAGTTGCAATTCGTAGTTTTGCCGGTGGATGGATTCGGCAACCCACAAGTATCGCGGCTGCCGGGTTCCATTCGCCCATCCAGTCATTCACCCATTGATTATCCATGGAAGTCAGAGTCCGTTTCGCGCCCAGCCCTACCGGCGCACTGCACATTGGCGGTGTGCGCACCGCCTTGTACAACTATTTGTTTGCCAGGAAAATGGGTGGCAAGATGCTGCTCCGCATTGAAGACACCGACCAGAAACGCCTGATTCCCAATGCCGAGGCGTACATCATTGACGCGCTGGCGTGGGTGGGCATCACCATTGATGAAGGCCAGGGCGTGGGCGGCCCGCACGCCTCGTACCGGCAATCGGAACGGAAAGAAATTTACCGCAAATACGTGCAGCAGTTGCTCGACGAAGGCAAGGCATACCGTGCGTTCGACACGGATGTGGAAATCGAGGCCATGCGCCAACGCCTCACGGCGGCCAATGTTGCCAACCCGTCGTACAACGCACTCACCCGCACCCAGATGCGCAATTCGCTCACGCTGCCGGAGGACGAAACCAAAGCCCTGCTTACTGCCGGTGCGCCCCACGTGATCCGGGTGAAAGTGCCGCTCAAGGAGGAAATCCGCTTCCACGACCTGATCCGCGACTGGGTGGCGGTGCACGCCAACACCCTCGACGACAAGGTGCTGATGAAATCGGACGGCTTGCCCACGTACCACTTGGCCAATATCGTGGACGACCATTTGATGGGCATCACGCACGTGATCCGGGGCGAGGAATGGCTGCCTTCGGCTCCGCTGCACGTATTGCTGTACAAGCTCTTTGGCTGGGAGCCGCCGCAATTCGCGCATTTGCCGCTGCTGCTGAAGCCCGACGTGTTGGATGAAAAAGGCAATATCACCGAGGCGCGGCACGGCAAGTTGAGCAAACGCGACGCGGACGAGATGGGATTCCCGATATTTCCGCTCACGTGGCGCGGCACCGATGCCGAGGGCGAAGACATTACTTCTACCGGCTACCGCGAGGCCGGTTACTCGCCCGAGGCGTTGGTCAATTTCCTGGCCTTGCTGGGCTGGAACGACGGCTCGGAACGCGAGATTTTCTCCATGGACGAACTCGTGCAGGCTTTTTCACTGGAACGGATCCATAAGGCAGGCTCCAAGTTCGACATCCGCAAGGCCAGATGGTTCAACCAGCATTACCTGCGCACCAAGCCAGACGGCGAACTGGCGGGGTATTTGCAAGGCGCACTCCGCGACAAGGGAATTGTTTGCGACCCGGAAAAGGCCCTGAAAATTGTCCATCTGATGAAGGAGCGGGTTACTTTCCCGCAGGAACTCTACGAACAGACGGCGTTCATCTTTGCCGCACCCGGAACGTATGAGCAAGCCGTAGCGCAAACCAAATGGACGGCCGATGCGGTAAGCGTGATGGAAGGCTTCAAAAACGACTTGCCCGCCATGCCCGAATTTGCCGCCGAGGCCATCAAGCACACGTTGCACGCCGCTGCCGAACGCCTGAACATAAAAACCGGGAAGGTGATGCCCGCCCTGCGGCTGGCAATCACCGGCACAAGCCACGGCCCGGATTTGATGCAGACCATGGAAATAATTGGCAAGGAAGAAACCATACAGCGCATCCGGGCGGCTCTCAGCCGGTTGGCGGTGGTTGGCTGACTGTACCGGAAAGTCCGGGAAAAACGCCAGCCGGAATAGTATCTTTTGAAAACACCAAACCTCTGTACTCAACAATCGCGTACTACTGTAAATTTAATTGGGATTGACATACTTGTTTAACCCAAAAGTAAAATGATGAAATACGCACCTGTATATGCTTTGTTCTTGCTGGTTATTTTTCATTCTTCTTGTAAAGGACAAAACAGAACTGACCTGCCAAAATTTACGATCAAGCCCCAACCCAAAATCACTTCCCGCGAATTTTACAGCGTCACTCGTAATACAATACACGCAGGCAAAGACGTAATAATACAAAACAGCTTCCCAAAAGGTGGACCATACAAACATCCAACAGGAAAAAGATTTGGACGTGGAATATTCTGGACTCGTGTAATTAATGAAACAGATATTCCGTTAGAAATCACCATTAATTTTCCTGCGGATTCATTTCCGGTTCCTCCTTCACCTGACTCCTATGTAAAATTATTTCTACCTCCGGATACAATGACACTCGAAAAAGTATCATTGTATGACTATGGTGCAACAGGTTTAATATCTTTTTTTGATACTAGTCTTAATAAATCGACCATGTTACAAAAAACGATCAATCCTAAAGAGGAACACCTTTTCTATATCGCATTGCTCATGCAGGTGCCTGATAATGGTCCCGTACGAACTGAACTTGTGTTAAAAGACAAAGAAATTTTTTATAAAATTAGTATAGTCCCCCACTTTGATTCTGTATTAATTCCCTGCGGACATATTATTATCAAAAAATGAAGGGTTAAACAAGTATATTATTTTCATTTAATTTCTGACAGTCATGGCAAAGAAAAAAGAAAATCCCGACGAGAAACCAAAAGTACATCCTGAACTGGAAGGCTTTGAGTTGAATGTCAACTCTTTCGGCGAAATCACCACCAATTTTGACATTGACAAGGTAAACGAATTCCTAAACCGCAAAGTGGACGACAAGAAACTGCGCAACCGCAAGGACAAGAAAAACCCGTAGTATTGAAAAACCATTCCTATCCACTTAACCCTTCCTATCCATGCAATCGCACGAAATTGATTACAAGATCATTGGTGAAGACATCCAGATCGTGGAGATAGAACTGGATCCGAGCGAGACCGTCATTGCCGAAGCCGGCAGCATGATCTACATGCACGAAGGCATCCAGTACGAAACCAAAATGGGCGACGGTTCGGCTCCCAACAGCGGCTTCATGGGGATGCTCAAAAACGTGGGCTCGCGGCTGCTCACCGGCGAGTCGCTGTTCATGACGCACTTCACCAACCGGGGCGCGGCCCGCAGCAAGGTGGCGTTTGCCGCGCCGTATCCGGGCACGGTGCTGCCCATAAACCTGAGCCAGATTCCGGGCAACACGCTGATTGCCCAAAAGGACAGTTTCCTGTGCGCAGCCTTGGGAACGAGCATTTCCATCCATTTCAACCGCAAGTTCGGAGCCGGTTTTTTCGGCGGCGAAGGGTTTGTGCTGCAAAAGATGCGGGGCGACGGGCTGGCGTTCATCCACGCGGGCGGCGTGGTCATTGAAAAGCAGCTCAGCAACGAAACCCTGCGCGTGGACACGGGCTGCGTGGTCGCCTTCGAGCCGGGCATCGACTTCGACATCCAGCAGGCGGGCGGCCTGCGTTCAATGGTGTTTGGTGGCGAAGGCCTGTTTCTGGCCACGCTGCGCGGCACAGGCCGCGTGTGGCTGCAATCCATGCCGATTTCCAAATTGGTGGCCGCGCTGGCCCCATATGGCGGCAACAGCGGCAAGGAAAGCGGTTCGGTGCTGGGCGGCCTGGGCGGCTTGCTCGATGGCCGGTGACAGTAGCACACGCTTCAGGTTGTGCAAAACCGCAGGTTTCATACTTTTGAAAGATACTATTTTGCAGCGTGTCTTTTGGGCTTTCAGCCACGTGAGTCGCAGACTCAGAACCAATCGTCACGCGTTCAAAACGCGCGACAGCACAGCTACGCATCGCCAAAATAGTATCTTTCAAAAAACCGAAACCTGTTTTGTTAAAAGCCCCCTCCTTCGGAGGGGGTTGGGGGAGGCTTCCGGTAGTTTTCCACGTATCCGGGCAACTTTATTCCAGCTTTCAAATATTCATCGGCAATCGGAAGCTGCGGCAGCAGTTTCAGCGGCAGCACCCCCGCCCATACATCCAACTCCATGTCTTCGGGATCATCGCTCACGCCGCCCGTACGGATTTTGGCCGATGCCTCCTCCAGCGGGATTGAAACCACCATCGTTTTCGTCATCTCGCTTTTGTCGGGCTGGCGCACCTCCGCCCAACGCCCCGGCACCATGTGTTCAGTAAACCGTTCCAGCGAAAGCCATTTTTCCTCCTCATTGTCAACCAGTTGCGTTTTGCCGAACACCACCACCGACCGGTAGTTGACCGAATGGTGAAACGCCGAACGTGCCAGCACCAAGCCATCCAGCAGCGTTACGGCCACGCACACATCCGTGCCTTTGGCGAGTTCGCGGAAAAAATGACTGCCCACCGAACCGTGCAGATAGATTTTGTTCCCGATGCGGCAATAACCCGTCGGGATGATAAACGGCTGCCCGCCGAGCACGTAACTGACGTGGCATACCAATGCCTCGTCCAGGATGGCGTGGATGGTTTCGGTGTCGTGGCTGCCGCGTTTGGCAAGCCGGGTGATGGTGGTTTTTTCGGTGGGTTGCATGGGGTTTGGGCTTTTTGGAAGATACTATTTTCAAGCAAAGTAGCCGGACTTTCCAAGTCCGGCGACCAGACGCATAACTTCCCGGTTTCCGACCCGGACACCTCCGGTTCGGTAGCGGCTTACCCGCAAGGAAGGTTTTTCTTGGCAAGTCTCCAAATCATCACTTAACCGATTTCGCCCCGCAAAAACGCGCGGATTGAAAATTTTGACCCGTTTGCCACTGCCAAATGTGCGCGAAAGAATATATTTTAGCGTCCGGCTTCCATTTTGACCCTCCACCAAGCACCGCCCGCAACCGTGTTCGACCACCGCATCCACCCACCCGTCACCTCCTTTTTATCCGGCAGAAAACTTGACATCACGGGCGGCGACAATACCTTTTACACACGCTTCATCGCCAATGCCGCCGCCATCCATGATTTGTACCACCAACTCTACGGCCAGCATCCGCTTGGCCCGGCAAGTTATCCGGCACTGCTCCAAACCATCACGCAGGCTTACGAAAACCGGCCGGAAAACATCCGGCGGAAAGACTTTGAAAAGGAAGCACAAGACCAC
>JAYWIH010000076.1:0-56236 GCA_043789005.1 Sphingobacteriales bacterium | reverse complement strand
CTCGTGCGCGACCTGAACACGCCGCAAGCCCGCCTGATTAGCCGCCAACTCACCGAGGCCGCCGTGACGCTGCTCCGCAACCCGGCCGCGCTGCTGCCACTGCGCAGACTCGATACGCTACGCATTGCTTCGGTTTCGGTGGGCGCAAACTCGGTCACCGATTTCCAGCGGATGCTGGGCAAATACACGTCTGTCCGGCACTTCACGCTTCCGGCCAAGGCAACGGATGCCGAGATAAAAAAAGTAATGGCCGCACTGCAAGGCTATAATTTGGTCGTGGTCGGGCTGCACGTGCCCAGCCTGCGCCCTGCCACCTACGGCATCACTGAGGCCATGCAAAATGCCGTGCGTGAAATAGTATCCCTGAAAAACGCCAAACCCGTTTTCTGCCATTTCGGCAATCCATACGCCTTGGCCCGCCTTGCCACCGGCGAAAACGCGCTGTTGGTTACCTATCAAGACGGAAAAGAGGCGCAGCAAGCCGCCGCACAAGTGGTTTTCGGTGCATTGGCCGCTTCGGGCAAGCTGCCCGTCACGGTTTCGCCCGCCTTGCGCCTCAGCGACGGTCTTGGGGCCGTGCCACTGCCGCGCCTCAAATACACGCAGCCCGAAGAGGCGGGCATTGATTCGGAATTGCTGGGCCGGGCCATGGATTCGCTCGCCAACTTTGCCATTGCCCAACGCGCCACGCCCGGCTGCCAGATTCTGGTTGCCAAAGACGGCAAGGTGGTTTTCCATAAAACCTACGGCCACCACACCTACGACACGCTGCAAGCCACCCAACCCGATGATTTGTACGATTTGGCTTCGGTAACCAAAGTCAGCACGTCGGCATTGGCACTGATGCGCTTGGCCGACGAGGGGAAATTCGGCTTGGACAAAACCTTGGGCGATTACCTGCCCGAATACCAAAATTCCAACAAGGCCGCGATTCCAATGCGCGACATCCTGACGCACCAAGGTCGGCTCACGGCTTGGATTCCGTTCTGGAAAAACGCCCTGAAAAAGAATGGGAAATGGAAACGGAAAACCTTTAAGACCGACTCGTCGGCGCGGTTTCCGGTGGCGGTGGCGGGCGGGCTGTGGCTGCACCGCAAATACCACGACAGGATTTTCCGGCAAATCCGCCAATCGCCGCTGCTGGCCGAAAAAAAATACGTGTACAGCGACTTGTCGTTTTACCTCTACCCGCAACTCGTGGCCCGGCAAACGGGCAGCGAGTTTGAAACGTACCTGAAACAGACATTTTACCAGCCGCTCGGAGCCAATACGCTGACCTACAATCCGTTGCGGTTGTATCCGAAAGGCCGCATCGTGCCCACCGAATACGATTCACTGTTTCGTAAGACGCAACTGCTGGGCACGGTTCACGACGAAGGCGGGGCAATGCTCGGCGGATTGTCGGGCCATGCGGGGCTTTTCGGCACCGCCGACGATATGGCCAAACTGATGCAGATGTACTTGCAGATGGGCGAATATGGCGGCACGCGCTACCTCAGCGAGGCGACGTTGCGCGAGTGGACGCGCTACAATGATGCGGGCTTCAGTAGGCGCGGCATTGCCTTCGACAAGCCCGACCCCAAACAACCCGGCCTCAGTGCCGCCGCCGATGCCAGCCCCGACAGTTTCGGGCATTCGGGCTTCACGGGCACGTTTGCCTGGGCCGACCCGCAAAACCAACTGGTTTATATTTTCCTCGCCAACCGCGTGTTCCCCACGCGCAACAATAACAAACTCGGCGCACTCAACATCCGAACCGGCGTGCATCAGGCCATTTACGAGGTGATGCGGCGCAGCAAGCAAATCTGAACTTACGCAAATCTCACGGGCGGGTTTGATGTTTTTGGGAGATACTATTTTGGAAAGGCCCGGAGCAGGCTTGAGGCCCGTGGCGTTGCAAACGCAAGGCCAACTGTCACGCGTCGCAGACGCGCGACAGTTGGCTGGAATTCTATCCGTTCCGGCGGATCATCGCAGCCGGGGCGGGCGGTGTGATGGTAATCCAGCAGTATTATTTAAAGTTAAACGATAATGTAATATGAAGACCTTGTTTTTCTCGATACTATTAATGGCATTCATTGCCGATTCAGCTTGGAAGCAACCTGATCGATCAGTAGAAAAACTGGAAATTGTAGAAATAGATTCTACGGGTGATCATTTTGTGTTTAAAACAAAAAACGAAGCAGGCAAACAAGTTACCGTACTTGCTGAACAGGAAAAGTTAATTGATTGCCGTCCTTTTAAGAAGTTTATCATTGCAGACAGCGTTCATCAAACGTCAACACTTAAAGCTGGGTCAAGTAAAGATATAGTTGGGTTTTACTTAAGTACTATCAATGGGATAAAAATCAGAGACGAAGGCGAGTTAGTAAAAATTATCTGGAACTGTGCTTGTTTTACTGATAAGTGATTTTAGTCGGGAATTTGAGTTGGAGAGTAAGCTAGGCCAATAGCTTACTCCGCCCGCCTCACCGTGGTCTGTGGCACACAGAACACTGTTTACCTGCACTGCCGTTCTGTGTGCCACAGACTGGGGGTTTTTAGCAGCTTGCCTAACTTTCTGTGTTTAGTCTTTCTGATAATTCTTTCTCAAGCATATTTTTTTGACTTTTAAACCTCTCATCTACCATTAATTCAAAATTTCTGTTTTTTAAATGAGCTAAAAAATCTGGGTCTATTTTCATTGATGGATACATTTCTAAATAATAGGGTAAGTATGAAGGCCACACCCATATTCCATCTGTAAAATACGAATCAGGAGCAATTAACTTCTTAGTTTTTACATCAATAAAATATCCCATCCAACCCATTAGCAACACTCCACTATTTAAATATTTTATGATCCCTTCTACATTATCATTTGATTCAGATGTACTAGTGAAAAGATCATCAAGGCTTACTGCCTCCTTAACGCTATTATGTTCTTTTATAAATCCTATTAATTTCATTTTATTTAATTGTTGTATTAAAGAATGTTCTGAATCTTCCTCCTTCAAAAATTTCATATCCACCGCCTTATAAAATTCTTATTTTATTTGTTGGTGCCATCATAGGCGAACGATAGTTCTTACCAAAGCTTTAGATGATGTAAATGCACCTTTAACAATAAACTTGGCCGATTGACAATCAGCCAAGCAAAATAGTATCTTTCAAAAACACCAAACCCGATGAAGTCCTAAAAGGGCGCAACCGGCCAACGCAGGGTGCAGCCCTGCGGAATACGCGCCGCAAAAAATAGTATCTCCCAGAAACCCCAAACCTGCGGTTTGTGCGCAAGCTGAAGCGTGCGCTACCCTTACAGAATCCAGCGGAAAAGCGCGTAGAACGAGGCCGACAGGAAAATGCTGACCGGCAGCGTGAGTATCCACGCCATGGCAATGCTGCGGATGGTTTTGGGCTGTAGGTTGCGGATGCCACTGCTGGCCACCATGCTGCCCGCAATGCCCGACGAGAGCACGTGCGTGGTGCTTACGGGCAGGCCCAGCCCCGTAGCCAGGCCGATGGTGCTGGCCGCCACCAATTCCGCCGTGGCTCCCTGCGCGTAGGTGAGGTGGCTCTTGCCTATTTTCTCGCCGATGGTCTGCACAATCCGTTTCCAGCCGATCATGGTGCCCAGGCCCAGCGACAGCGAAATCATGATTATCACCCACTGCGGGGCGTAATCGGTGTAGGCACTCAAGCCGGCCAAGCTTTCGGCCATTGCCTGACTGTCTTGCTTTGCAATGGCCACTTTGGGGTCGTTGAGCAGGGATTTGGCTTTTTTCTCGATGAGCAAAATATCGCGGCGGATTTCCAGCCGTTGGGCGGGGGCTATTGTCTGGGCTGCCATGGCCGGAACGGCTTTTCGCAAGGCTTCCAACTGGCTTGATACTTCCACAATTGTCTGCTTGTCCTTGGCCGACACACGCATGGTGTCAATGCGGCCCACAATCTGGTGCAGCGCGGCAGTGTGCGTCTGGAGGGTGGTCTTGTTGAGCGAGGGGTCGATGGCAAAGTGGAGCGGCGCAATGCTGATGAGAATCAGCATGACCAGGCCCACGCCCTTCTGCCCGTCGTTGGAGCCGTGGAAAAAACTCACCAGCGTACAAGTACCAATCAGAATGGCACGGATCCAGAGCGGTGGCGGCTGTTTTTTGGGCGGCTCCTGGAAAATCTCCTTGTTTTTGACCAACCGGCGCAGCACGTACATGAGCATAATGGTGACGCTGAAACCAAACAGCGGCGAAAACAACAGCGACAACCCAATGTCTCCAGCCTTGCCCCAGTTCACCGAGCCCACGCTGTTGTTGAGCAGCCCGTAGGCCAGGCCCACGCCCAGGATGGAACCGATCAGCGTGTGCGAACTCGAAGACGGCAACCCGAACCACCACGTGCCGAGGTTCCAGATGATGGCACTGAACAGCACCGCCAGAATCATGGCCACGCTGTGCCACACGTTCTGGTCAATGAGCAAATCGGTGGGCAGCAGGTTCACGATGCCCATGGCTACACTTAGTCCACCCAGCCAAGTCCCAATGGTTAAGCCTAAAAAATTAAAAATCCCAGACCATACGACTGCCACTTCCGGTTTCAGCGAGTTGGTGTAGATGACCGTGGCAACGGCGTTGGCGGTATCGTGGAAGCCGTTGACAAACTCGAAGGCACACGCGAAAAAGAGGCAGAAAAAAAGAAGGACAAGCAAATCGGCTTCCAGACCAAACATACAAGGCAGAATAGGTTCGCGTGCAAGATAGGCGAACTTTCAAACGTTCATGTTACGCCAATGTTAAATCCGCGCCCTTGGAAGTTTCACGCACGGCGTTCCCAAACCACAATATCAAAACCGTAGGCGTGTTTGTCGTCCTTGGCAAACGGTTTCTTCGCGGTTGGCTGCCAGTTGTCCGTGGAAAATTCGGGGAAAAACGCATCGCCCGCCAGCGTGGCGTGTACGTGCGTCAGGCACATGGCATGGGCCAGCGGCAGGGCTTGCCGGTAAATTTCGCCGCCACCGATGATGAAAACCTTGTCCGTTCCGGTGGTTGCGGCTTGCGCCAAGGCTTCGTCCAGTGAATGCGTAACCACGCAGCCATCCGCCTGGTAATCAAGGTTGTGCGTGATGATGATGTTGGTGCGGCCCGGCAGCGGCTTGCCCACCGATGCGTAGGTTTTGCGCCCCATCACCACCGGATGCCCCAAGGTCAGTTTCTTGAAATGCCGCAAATCGTTGGGCAGGTGCCAGATCAGTTGGTTGTCTTTGCCCAGCACGCGGTTTTCGGCAAGGGCGGCCACGAGGATGATTCGCATTTTTCTGTTTTTTTGAATGAAAGGCTGCCGGGAAAATAGTATGTTTTCCAACGTCCAAACCCGCCCGCCAGCAGTGGCGGCACGAAACAGAGGTTTCCTGTTTTGCCGCACCTAAGGCGTAAAGCGGAGTTCAAAGATAGCCAAAAGCGGTGGTTTCCGGCGGGAAATCGGGGTCATGGCTGCCCGAAACCGGACAAACCCCATGAACAACGGCCAAAACAAAAACAGTAGGCCGAAAGTTTTCCACCAATCCCTATTATATCCATAGATTTATACTATTTTTGTCGCAGCATTTTATGATCAGCTCCCGTATGCTCCAATCGCGCATTCCTGAAATACACGCCCGGATTGTGGGAAAGCCCATGGATGAAGCCATCGGCTTGCTGGCCGGTTTGTTTCCCGGCGAAGTGGCGTTTTCCACGTCTTTCGGCCACGAAGACCAGGTTATCAGCGATGTGATTTTCAGCAACCGCCTGCCCGTGCGCGTTTTTACGCTCGACACCGGCCGGATGTTCGAGGAAACCTACCAGACGTATTACGAAACCATCGGCAAGTACAAGCAAGCCATTGAGGTTTGTTTCCCTGAAAACCAAGCGGTTGAAAGATTATTAACCGAAAAAGGCCCGTACAGTTTCTATGAATCGGTCGAAAACCGCAAGGAATGCTGCCAAATCCGTAAAATTGTGCCGCTGAAGCGGGCCTTGCAGGGCGTGAAAATATGGATTACCGGCCTGCGCGGCGGCCAATCGGACAACCGGCAGCAAATGAACCTGCTCGAATGGGACGAAGGCAACCAGCTAATCAAATACAATCCGCTGATTGAGTGGACGTTGGAGCAAGTGAAAACGTACATTGACCAAAACCGCGTGCCTTACAACCGGCTCTACGACAAGGGCTTCAAAAGCATCGGCTGCGCCCCTTGCACGCGCGCCATCGAGCCGGGCGAAGATTTGCGGGCCGGCCGCTGGTGGTGGGAACAGTCCAAGAAGGAATGCGGCCTGCACCAGTGACAAAAGCCTCCCCTAAATCCCCTCCGAAGGAGGGGACTTTTAAACGGGTGGGTTTGAGGTCTTCAAAACATACTATTTTCTCTACTCCCTCTCCTTCGGGGAGGGCCGGGGTGGGGCTTCTTTTTCAAACGCACAGATGAGCGACAGTTTCAAGAGAAAATTTCCGCGCGAGCTGGAAGACGAGGCCATTTACATCATCCGCGAGGTGGCGGCGCAGTTTGAACGCCCGGTGCTGCTGTTTTCGGGCGGCAAGGACTCAATTACGCTGGTGCGGCTGGCACAGAAGGCTTTTTATCCGGCGCGGATTCCGTTTCCGCTGCTGCACGTGGATACGGGCCATAATTTCCCGGAAACCATTGATTTCCGGGACCAACTCGCCGCCGAACTGCACTTGAACCTGCTGGTGCGCTACGTGCAGCACAGCATTGACAAGGGCAGGGCACGCGAGGAAACCGGCAAATATGCCAGCCGCAACGCCTTGCAAACCGTGACGCTGCTCGACGCGATTGAAGAACTGAAATTTGATGCCTGCATTGGCGGTGCGCGGCGCGACGAGGAAAAAGCCCGCGCCAAGGAACGCATTTTCTCGGTGCGCGACGAGTTTGGCCAGTGGGATGCCAAACGCCAACGCCCCGAACTGTTTGATATGCTGAACGGCAAAATCGGGGTGGGCGAAAATGTGCGCGCCTTCCCGATCAGCAACTGGACCGAACTCGACGTTTGGAACTACATTCGTGAGGAAAGTCTCGGCATTCCGTCCATTTACTACGCCCACGAACGCGAAATCATTGAACGCGACGGCATGATCTGGCCTTATTCCGATTTCCTGCACACCACCGCCGATGAAACCGTACACCGCCGCACCGTCCGGTTCCGTACCGTGGGCGACATGACTTGCACGGCCGCCGTGGAGTCGGCGGCGCACAGCATTGACGGTATCATCTCCGAAATCCTGAGTGCCGTCATCTCCGAACGTGGTGCCCGCATGGACGACCGCCGCAGCGAAGCCGCCATGGAAAAACGCAAGCAGCAGGGCTATTTCTGACAGTTTTGGATGGGGGAATGATTGAATGAGTGGATGGAAAACAGTATCTTTTGAAAAGCCCAAACCCGTTTGACCAAAATTCCGTCATTGCGAGGAAGGAAGAAATCTTTTCACGGGCAGGCACGCCAAAAGCCACTCCGCAAGTTTGTCCCGGAGCCGCAGACACTTGCCCGGAAGGTTTTGGGCCGACGGAACGAAACAGATTGCTTCGTTCCTCGCAATGACGTTTTCCGTTTGGGAAAATAGTATCATTCAGAAAGCCCAAATCTGCCCTTTATTCTATCATTCGCTCATTCTGTCATTCAAAATTGAGACCATGGATATTTTACGCATCACCACCGCTGGCAGCGTGGACGACGGCAAAAGCACGCTGATTGGCCGGTTGCTGTTCGACACGCAGTCCATCCCGCAGGATAAACTCGAAGCCATCGCCGCTTCGAGCCAGCGCAAAGGCTTGGATTTCATGGACTTGTCGCTGCTCACCGACGGGTTGATTGCCGAACGCGAGCAAGGCATTACGATTGACGTGGCGCACGTGTATTTTTCCACGCCCACCCGCAAATACATCATTGCCGACAGTCCCGGCCACGTGGAATACACGCGCAACATGGTGACCGGAGCCTCCAATGCGCAGGTTTCGGTGATTTTGATTGATGCCCGCCACGGCGTGATGGAGCAAACCTACCGGCATTTTTTCATCTCCACGCTGCTGCGCATCCCCAAGGTGGTGGTGTGCGTGAACAAGATGGATCTGGTCGGTTTCTCGCAGGACGCGTTTTCCAATGTGGTGTCGGATTTCTACGCTTTTGCCGAAAAGATCAAGTTTGCGGGACAAGAAATAGACTTCATCCCCGTATGCAGCCTGCACGGCGACAATATTGCAACCGCCTCAGCACGAATGGGTTGGTACGAAGGCCGGACGTTGTTGCAGGAACTGGAACAAGTGGATGTGCGCGAAGATGCGCATGATTTACCGGCACGGTTTCCGGTGCAATACGTAATCCGTCCGCGCACCGACGGGTTTCACGATTACCGGGGCTATGCCGGAAAAATCGCCAGCGGCACATTCAGCACCGGCGATGCGGTTACGGTGCTGCCATCGGGCCAGCATTCGGTAATCCGCAAAATCCAGAAATTCGAGACCGATTTATCTTCAGCCCATGCCACCGAATCGGTGACGCTGCTGCTGGAAAACGACATTGACACCAGCCGGGGCGACACGCTTGTGAAAACGGGCGAGGAACCGATTGCCGCCAAATACATCGCGGCACACGTGTGCTGGATGGCGCACGAGCCACTCGCATCCGGCAAAATCTACTGGCTGCAACACGGCCACCAGACTGTAAAGGCCCGCATTGAAACCATTGAATACGTGGTGCAGCCCGACACGTTGGAACACCACCAAGCCAGCCAGTTGAAATTGAACGACATTGCGCTGATTTCAATTAAATTGGCCACGCCCATTTTTGCGGATGTTTTTGCCAACAACCGCGCCACCGGCGGTTTCATTCTGCTGGATGCCCACACCAATGGCACGGTCGGCGTGGGGTTCATCTACGAACTGCACGAATCGGTTCCCGTCGAGGAGTTCAGCATCTGAGCCAAAAGTTACGCATAACTCTGCCAGAGTTCAAAACTCTGGCAGAGTTGAAACCCGCTCGGCGCACCGAAACGGGATTTTGCGTAAGTGATATAAGTTTTGCGGCCATCCAACCGCACAAAAACAGTATCCATGCCTGTCCGGCAGGCAGGTTTCAAAAAGGCCAAACCTGACGTGTTTCCAAACACCGGCAGGTTTTTTTGTGCCAAGGCGGCCGGGTTTGGGCTTTCCGGAAGATACTATTTTGAAACAGGCGGTTTGGGAATGGTTTGGCTCATCCGGAAAAAATAGTATCTTTTCAAAGACCCAAACCCCGCCCCCGCATCATTTGCTGGCGGCCACCTGCCTGGCCACCAGCGCAATGCCTTCCGTAAACGAACGAGGTTCGTAGCCCAGTTGCTCGCGGGCTTTTTCAATCACGAAACCCGTTTTTGCTGGCCGCTTGGCGGGCTGCGTGAACGTGCTGGAGTCGGCGCGGGTCATGGATGATTTGTCCAGCCCGAAAAAATCGGCGGTCTGCACGGCCATGTCATAAGGCGTGAGCAAGTTGCTGCCCGAAATATTGAAAATTCCCGTTGCGTTGTGTTTCACCATCAGGTAGCAGCCCATCGCCAAGTCTTCGGCCAGCGTGGGTGTGCGCCATTGGTCATCCACGACTTTGATCGGCTTTTGGTTTTCCAGCGAGTTTTTCACCCACAGTATTATGTTGCTGCGGCTCATGTCGTGCGCGATGCCGTACACGAGCACCGTGCGGGCAATGGCAAATTGCAGGTTTTGGCTTGTCAGCAACAACGCTTCGGCGGCCAGTTTGCTCTCGCCGTAATAACTCAACGGATTGGGCGAAGCCGACTCATCGTAAGGGCCGTTTTCGCCGTCGAAAATGAAATCCGTTGACAGGTGAATCAATCGCGCGTTGTGGCTTTGGCAGGCTTCGGCCAAATACTGCACCGCGTCCACGTTCAGTTTCCAGCAAGCCTCCCGCTCCGTTTCACATTGGTCCACGTTGGTCATGGCCGCCGTATGGATTACGTAATCAGGCTCAAATTCTTGCATAATCCGCCTCACTTCGTCGCGGTCGGTCACATCCAAGCTCCGGTAAATGCCATTGCCATCCAGCATCGGCAACCGGTTTTCGCCGCGCGCCGTGGCGATCAGTTCGTATTCGCCACGGTCAAGGATGAGTTGAACCAATTTCTGGCCCAGCAGCCCGTTGGAGCCGGTAAGGAGTATTTTTTGCATAGTCGAAAATAGTATCTTTTCAAAAGTGTAAACCTGCCTTTATTTTATTCTTTTCCATTCAAAAGTTCCATCTTCTGCTTTCTGCCAGACATTGAATGGTTTTTTAATTTCATAAGCGGTATATCTGAAAACCAAAGCAGGATCGGGATGTTCTTGTGAATAATATCCTTTTGGAAACTTCGGATACCTGTAAAATTGTCCGGTGAAAACAATGTGATTGTCTGAAACGTGAAAACTGTCGGGCAAAACCAAGTCATCCGTTGCCGGTTCGATAAAATAGCAAGTGCTAGCCAAACGATGATAATCATTCAGATTCTTATCCATTGTTTTGATTTCTGCCCAGTTCGCGCAGTCGCAACCCCACGAAATATAATTTAATTCGATACTTTGTTCAAGACCTACCAATTCGTTATTACGAAAATCTACAGAGAATTTAAGTAGTGCGGCAAAAAAGACTGGCAAAATGACAACCAACGCAAACCGCAAGGAATCCCGCTTACATTTATTCTTCGACAGTGCCAGTATCGTCGTTCCGATAAGCAGAACAAAGAGTGAAAAAGCGGATAACATAATGCCGTACGTTAAAATTGCAAGACTCGAAACCGGATAATTTATCACAGTATTTGCGAAAAAATAGGCAAAACCTACTGTCGTCCATAATGCCCAATAAGTAATCAGTAGCAGATAACGACTTGTCCGTTTAAATTTGGAAAAGACAGGACGGGTTTCGATTTTTTCGAGGATACTATTTTCCATTGTCTATGGTTTTGCATATTCACTCAAACACATACCCATACATTTTCGTAATCTTCCTTTTACCCATCTTCTCCACTTTCACCTGCATCGGGATGTCTTTTTGCGGACGGTCGCGGTTGTCGCGGGGTTGTCTGGCAATGGTGTCCAGCACTTCCAATCCTTTGACCACTTGGCCGAAAACCGTGTAGCTGCCATCCAAGTGCGGGGTGCCGCCCAGCGTCTTATACACTTGCTTTTGCGCGTCGGTCAGTGGGCGGGCGGCGCGTTTTTCCTGCACGGCCAGCTCATCGTCGCTGAATTTCTTGCCCTGCACAACGTAAAACTGGCATCCGCTCGAAGCCTTGGTCGGGTTGTTGTCGCGGGCGGCGGCCAAGACACCTTTCTTGTGGAAGAGCTTTTCATCAAACTCGGCTGGAACCTGGTAGCCCACATCGCCTTCGCCCAAGGCTTGTCCGGCTCGGGCTTTCTTTGATTGCGGGTCGCCGCCCTGAATCATGAAATTCTCGATAATCCGGTGAAACAGCGTGCCGTTGTAAAAACCCGTGTCGGCCAAGGCAATAAAGTTGGCCTTGTGCCTGGGCGTTTGGTCGTGCAGAATGGCGTGCATCACGCCAAATTCAGTAGTGATGGTGACCAGATAATCCTTTTTGGATTTTTTCTGGGCCACCGCCGCCGCAACCGTTAGGAGCAACAGGAGAGAACAAACCGTCTTTTTCATGCGCCAAAGATAAAAACGGATTCCGGATTTCACGGCCCGCCCGCCGGTTGTTTGCGCCGCCACCCGCACTTCTTTGCGCCGAGCGGGTTTGGCCCTTGAAAAAGATACTATTTTTGCAGCCGCCAACACTTACCAACAACGGATGTTTTTCGACCTGCAAGCTACCGACCACCACACCCAAGCCCGCGCCGGCCAGATTACCACCGACCACGGAACCATCCAGACCCCGATTTTCATGCCCGTCGGCACGGTGGCTTCGGTCAAGGCCGTGCATCAGCGCGAACTTAAAGACGACATCAAGGCGCAGATAATCCTGGGCAACACGTACCATCTGTACCTGCGCCCCGGTCTTGAAACCATGCAAAAGGCGGGCGGCCTGCACCGTTTCAACGGCTGGCACCACCCGATCCTGACGGATAGCGGTGGCTACCAAGTGTATTCACTGTCCAACACGCGCAAAATCAAGGAGTCGGGCGTGACTTTCCGGAGCCACATTGACGGCTCGCAACACACCTTCACGCCGGAATATGCCACTGACATCCAGCGCATTATCGGGGCCGACATCATCATGGCATTCGACGAATGCACGCCCTACCCGTGCGAATACGGCTACGCCCGCCAAAGCATGGAAATGACGCACCGCTGGCTGAAACGCTGCTGCGACCGTTTCGACAGCACCGAAAGCCTGTACGGCTACCGCCAAACGCTTTTCCCGATTGTGCAGGGCAGCGCGTACAAGGATTTGCGCGTGCAATCGGCGGAGGCCATTGCCGGTTTTGGCCGTGAGGGCAATGCCATCGGCGGCCTGTCGGTGGGCGAACCGGCGGAGATGATGTACGAAATGACCGAACTCGTTTGCGGCATCCTGCCCCGCGACAAGCCGCGCTACCTGATGGGCGTGGGCACGCCGGCCAACATTTTGGAGTGCATTGCGCTGGGCATTGACATGTTTGACTGCGTGATGCCCACCCGCAACGCCCGCCACGGCATTTTGTACACCACGCGGGGCATCATAAACATCCGCAATGAACGCTGGAAACAGGATTTCTCACCGATTGACGAAATGCTCGGCGGCTACGTGAGCACCTCGTATTCAAAAGCTTACCTGCGCCATTTGCTGGTGAGCCAAGAATATCTGGCCGCACAGATTGCCAGCGTACACAACTTGACGTTTTACTTGTGGCTGGTGGGTCAGGCCCGCGAAAAGATTCTGGAGGGCACGTTTGCCCAATGGAAAACCGCGATGGTGAAGCAGGTTTCGCGACGGTTGTGAAAAAGCCTCCCCTGAATCCCCTCCGAAGGAGGGGACTTTTGAACAGGCGGGTTTAGGCTTTTTGAAGCATACTATTTCCAGTGGTGCCGGTTGCTCACAACCGGCACGCGGTTTCTCAAAACCGTGCGGATTTGGCCTTGATGCAAATGGCGGGTTTGGCGTTTTCAAAACATACTATTTTGCCACGGTTTTTTGGGTCTGGGGCTTCCCTTTCATGAGTTATCCCGAAATCAAAAAATATTTGCTTGAAAAACTGGCCTTGCCGCTGCCCGGCGAGGCGGCGCACCAGCGCATGGCCAGCAGCATCCGCAGCAGCCTGAAACTGCGTGCGCAACCCGATGCCACAACCCGCACCGGAGCCGTGTGTATGTTACTTTATCCGAAAGACGGAATTTGGCATATCCCGCTGATTGTCAGGCCAGAATATGACGGGGCGCACAGCGGGCAAGTGGCTTTTCCGGGCGGCAAAATGGAGCAGTTTGATGCCGACATCACCGCCGCCGCCCTGCGCGAGATGCACGAGGAAATCGGCGTTTTACCTCAAACCGTGGAGCCGCTGGGTTTGCTCACGCCGGTGTTTGTGCCAGTCAGCAATTTTGTGGTGCATCCGGTGCTGGCCATCACCGCGCAAAAGCCCGACTTCCGGTTGGATGCGCGCGAAGTGGCGCAACTGCTGGAACTGCTCGTGCACGAATTGCTGGATGAATCACGGCGCGGCGAAAAGGAAATCATGGTGCGCGGCATCCGGGTCCGCGCCCCGTATTTCGGCTTGCTCGGGCAAACCATCTGGGGAGCCACAGCCATGATGCTCAACGAGTTGGCGGAAATATTAAACGGAAGCCCAAGTTCCGGAGGGGGAGCGGGAAAATAGTATCTTTCAGAAACACCAAACCCGTCCTGTTTAAAAGCTTCTTTGCGGGAGGGATTGAAGGAGGCTTTCTTACAATTCCACTTCCGGATTCCAGAACAGATTTTCAAAATCACGCACCTGGTCGTTTTCCACGGCGGTGCCTTCAGCTTCCAGCAGTTTTTGCATGGCATCGGGTGTGCCGAAAAAGTGCTTCCCCGTCAGCAAACCGTTGCGGTTCACCACGCGGTGCGCGGGCACATCGGGCAGGGTGTGGGCGTTGTTCATGGCCCAGCCCACCATCCGCGCCGACTTTTTGGCTCCCAAATACGCCGCTACTGCCCCGTACGTGGTGACGCGGCCATGCGGAACCAGCCGCACAACCTGGTACACGCTGTCAAAAAAATTGTTTTTCTGCGCTGTTTTGTCCGTCATGTCAAGGCAATGTCAGGTTACAGGTAATTTTAAAACAAAATCGGCTGGAAAAGCCTATTTTTCGCGCAAACGGGCAAAGAAGCATTCATTCTTTATTCCGGCCAAAGAATGAATGCGCAAAATAGTATCTTTTTAAACGTCCAAACCCTCCTGACGGTAAACACGACCATCCATGCCCGCCATCCAACCTTCGCGCCGCTTTTGGCAGACCACCACCGCCGTCGGGCTTTTTGCCGGATACAGTGGTTATTACCTGTGCCGCTCCAACTTGGCGGTGGCCGCGCCCCTGATTATCAAGGACTTTGCCAGCCAGGGCATTGACAAGGAAGTGATGGGCCAGATTGCTTCGGCGGGCGTGGTGGCATATGCGGTGGGCAAAGTAATCAGTGGCCTGCTGGGCGATGTGCTTGGCGGCAAACGGGTTTTTCTGCTGGGAATGCTGGCCTCGGCGGTGGCGACTTTCGCGTTTGGCTTGGGTGCGGGGGCGGCGGTGTTTTTTGCCGCGTGGATAGTCAACCGCAGCGTGCAGTCCATGGGTTGGGGCGGCTTGGTCAAGGTAACCGGCAATTGGTACTCGTACCGCAGCTACGGTAAAATCATGGGGCTACTGAGCCTGAGTTATTTGTTCGGCGACATTGTGGCCAAGCTCTGCCTCGGCCAGATGATCCGGTGGGGGGCCGACTGGCGGCAACTGTTTTTCATGGCGGGCGGCACGCTGCTGCTCATCGCCGCCATTGAATTTTGGGCCGTCAGGAACAACCCCGAAAGCATGGGTTTCGAGCCGCCGGAAACCAACCCCGACAATCTGTTCAAAGAAGCCGACCCGGCGCGGACACAGCCCAAACTGACGGAGATTCTGGGCGTGTATTTCCGCAGCCTGCCGTTTATCCTGTTGCTAATCATGTCGTTCGGGCTGACGGCCATCCGCGAGGCATTCAATTTCTGGCTGCCCACCTACCTGTTTGAAAGTGCCGGAATGAACGAAGCCACCGCCTCGCAATTCAGTTCGCTCTATCCGGTTTTTGGCATGGTTTCCATCCTGTCTGCCGGTTTCCTGTCCGACACGCTGTTCAAGGGCAAACGCAGCATCGTCATTTTGGGCGGTTGTTTGCTCATGACCATCGTGCTGTCGCTGATGGGTTTGGGGCTGAAAGGAAATTTGCTGCCACTCGTTTTTTCGTCGCTGATCGGGCTGTTGCTGCTGGGGCCGTATTCTTTTCTGGCCGGTGCCATGTCCATGGATTTGGGTGGCCGCCAAGGTGCGTCCACGGCGGTGGGCATGGTTGATGGCGTGGGCTATCTGGGCAGTGTGTTGTCGCTGTGGCTCACGGGCTGGCTGGCCCAGCACAGCGGCTGGAATAGCGCGTTTGTGGCCTTGGCCATCATCACCGCCCTGACGGCCATTGCCGCCGCCGTTTTCTTCTGGACGCAAGACCGGAAAACGGCCTCCCCCAACCCCCTCCGAAGGAGGGGGCTTTAAAACTCCCCTCCCTTTCGGGGAGGGGCCGGGGGTGGGGCTTCTCCCCTCAAAAAATAGTATCTTTCCAAACCGCAAAACCTGCCTTGCACCTGCGTGCTACCTCAAATGGACAAGATTTACACTACCCTCAATGCCGATACCCTTAAAAAAGCGTATTCCCTGATGTGCCTCACCTCGGAGATGAACCGGCTGTATAACGAAAACCGCCACCGGATTGCCGGTCCGTTCAGCACTTCGCGCGGGCACGAAGCCATCCAGATTGCGGCGGCCATGCACCTGACACCCCACGATTTCATTTTTCCGTATTACCGCGACGAGGCCATGCTGCTCACCATTGGCATAAGTCCGTATGACTTGATGCTGCAATTGCTGTTGCGCAGGGAAGACCCGTTTTCCGGCGGGCGGATGCCGTACCTGCACCCCGTTCTGCAGCGCGATGATGCGCCGCAAATACCGTTTCCCGGCTCGCCAAACGGTTCGCACGTGATTCCGGCCACGGGTTTGGCGCAAGGACTCATGTATCTGCTCGCCCAAAACCTGCGCGTGGATTACGACCGGCCCGTGGTGCTGTGTTCGCTTGGCGACAGCATGGCCGTAGGCGGCGAAATTGCTGAAGCATTTCAAATTGCCGTGCTCAAATCGCTGCCCGTCATTTACTTAGTGCAGGACAACGACTGGTCGGCCTCGGTGCCGTCGGCGGAAATACGGGCGGTGGATGCTTACGAATTGGCGGGCGGTTTCAAGGGCATGAAACGGGTGCGCATCAATGGGGCCGATTTTGTGGAAGCATACGACAAAGTGCAGGTTGCCGTGGAATACGCCCGCCAGGAGCGGATGCCGGTGCTGTTGCACGCCAAATGCCCGCTGTTGGGCGACCATAGCTCTGCAATCCGCCGCGAAACCTACCGCACCGACGACAACATTGCCCTGCACCAACGCGATGAGCCATTGGAGCGGCTGCGCCGTTACTTGCTTGTGGAAGGCGAAAGCCAGCAACTAGTCGCCGAATTGGAGCAGGAGGCAAAGGAAACCGTTGAACGCGATTTTGCCCTGGCCCTGCAAGCCTCCGAACCCGATGCCAGCGGAATCATGCTCTACCGGTCGGCTCCGGCCAAAATCACCGAAGAACGGGGCAGCCGCAACGGAAATGAAGCCGGTGCGCCGTTAATCACCCTGCGCGAGGCCGCCATCCGCGCCACCGATGAACTATTGGCGCAGCACCCCGGAGCCATCTATTACGGTGAGGAAATTGGCGGGCCTTTGGGCGGTGCGCATGGCGAGGCGCTGGGTTTGGCTGGCCGCCACGGCGCGGAACGGGTTGTGAGTATGCCCGCCACCAATGCCTACCTGATTGGTGTCGCTGCCGGGTTGGCGGCGGCTGGCTGCCAGCCTATTGTGAGCCTGCCATCGGTGCAGGCGGTATTGGCGGGCATGAACCAACTCAATGAATTATCAAAGTTCTACTACTTGTCCAACGGCAAATCGGCGGTTCCGGCGGTGATTCGCGTGTCGGTTGAGGGTACGGGTGTGGAAACCATGCTGTTGCAGTTGCAGGGTGTCAAAGTCGTGTATCCGTCCAATGCCGCCGACATGAAGGGCCTGCTCAAATGCGCCTTTGCCGATCCAGGGCCAGTAGTTGTGCTGGAAGACATTGGTTTGTATGACTTGGAAAAGGCAAAATCTCCGGAGCCTGATACTGACTACGTGCTGCCGCTGGGCAAGGCCCGCACCGTGCAGCAGGCCACGTCCGAACGCCGCGACGAAGGCCATTCGCTGCTTGTGGTCACCTACGGAAGGGGCGTGCATTGGTCAACCGCCGCTTCGGAAAGTTTTCCCGGCTCGGTGGAGATTCTGGACTTGCGCACCCTGAACCCTCTGGACTGGGAAAGCATTGTCGAGGCAGTCAAGCGGCACGGCAAGGCGTTGGTGCTCACCGCCGAATCGCAGCGCAACTCGTTTGCGGAGGTGCTGGCCGGGCGCATCATGCAGCAGTGCTTCAAGTTTTTGGATGCGCCGGTGGCCGTGCTGGGTAGTGCCTCGCTTCCGGCCTTGCCCGCCAACGCCGCATTGGCCGCCGCCGCCCTGCCCAACGCCGAAAAAGTAGCTGATGCAATCCGGCAGTTGCTGGTCTATTGAGGGTTGCGGTTTGGGTAAAAGCGTGCGGCAAGGGTAGTGGGACTTTCCAAGTCCAACGGGAAAGCCGCAAGTGCCAAGGTGGGTTTGGTGTTTTGCGGGGATACTATTTTGGGAAGCGTGGTTGGACTTTCCAAGGTCAACAGCCAAGCCACCAATGCCTTCGCTTCCAGCGAAGGTATCGGTCGGTGAGGATTGGACGGGTTTGCCATTGAACCGGTTTCACGTTTTCGGCAAGTGAAGCAAAATAGTATCTTCCCGAAAGCCCAAACCCGCCCCGCCGCACGGCGGCCCAAAAAATATTTTTCATGTCCGTGCAACCATTTGGCCACTTCGCGGGTCATGGCAAATGTAAAGGCGGATGTCCGAAAGCCGGACAAAAAAGCAGGCGCATCTCAAACCCTAAGAAACCATGTTTACCCTGAAAAAAAACTGCCTGCTGGCCGCGCTGATGCTTGCCATGTGCTTCGGCTGCGAGAAACCGGAGCCGGATTTTGATGTGGCGCAACTCAATGGAAAATGTTTCAGAGGTCTGCTGATAGCTGGCGACAGATGTTCGTCAAGTTCCTATGTCCAAATGATGGGTGCCGGTACGGGTCGCAAATCACTTTATATGGGTAAGGAATATGCGAATGTCATCCGCATTGACAATTTTGACGAATTCACAGATAGTTTGCGCATCGGAGGCGAATTTTTCTTTGTTGTGGATGCCGGTAGAAAAAACTGCGGCAAATCGTACCCCTGCCAAATGATAATTTTGGAAAGCGACACCCCGCCCTCCAATGTGGCTGTTTCCGTTTGCATCAGCAGTTTGTCGGCCGTTCCCTGCGGTTCCGGCAAATAACCTTTCTGCCAACTCCGCGTGTTTCCACACCCGAAAATCCAACTTCCAACCAAAAACCATAGCCGCATGAAAACCTTCCTTTTTTTGGCACTTTCCTTATCAATTGGTTTTGGGTGTGACAGAAAAGTGCCTGAAACAGCAAACCAGTGCATCACGGGCATTATTGTAGGCGACAAGTGCGGCGTATACGCGCTGCAAGTCAGGGAGAACAATACCGGCCATGCAAAGGACTGGGAAGGTCGCGATTCCACGGGCCAGCTTGTCAGGTACGCCAATGTGGTCGGCTTATTGAACTTGCCCGCCAACTACCGGAAGCCGGGAACCAAAATCCATGTGCGTGTCCGGCAGGCGACGGCCAAAGAGCAGGAAGTACCGTGTTATTTGGATTATCCTGGCCCTCCGTCGCCCATAGTTTATGTACTCACAGCGTCGGATAAGGAATGTATTCCGCTCGATGGCGACTAACTATGAAATCCCGAACCCTGCGGTTACCACCCGAAAGCTGGCGTGCCCTTAGAGGCAATGGGCGGTGAAAAACAAGCGACAGAAAATAGTATCTTCCAAAACAGCCAAACCCCCGGCTTCCGCATCAATATGGAAGGCGGGGGTTTTTAGTTGGACGCAATTCGGCTACGCATCCAGCAGGGGCAACTGCACGAAAAACGTGGTTCCCGCACCTGCCTCCGTATCAAACCAGATTTTGCCGCCCGCGTGTTCGATGCCGCGCTTGGCCACGGCCAGGCCAATGCCTGAACCGGAAGTCTTGGTGCTGAAATGCGGCAAAAACACCTTGGGCCGGATGGCATCGGCAATGCCCGCGCCATTGTCTTGCACGGCAATGGTGACGTGGCCATTTTGCGCGGCCAGCGAAACCCCGATGCGAGGCTCCCGGCCTTCGGGCACCGATTGCAGTCCATTGATAATCAGATTGGTGATGATGCGGCCCATGAGTTGCGCATCGCCATTGACCACGTAGCTGCCTTCGGCAATGTGCGTCTGGAAACGGATGTCCGGATCGGCGGCATACAGTTCGGCGGTTTTCCTGACGGCCGCCGCCACGTCGAACCGTTCGTTTTTGGGAATGGGCATTTTGGCAAACGCCGAAAACGAAGTGGCGATGTCGCTCAGCGTATCCACTTGGTCCAGCAGCGTGCCGATGGATTTTTCGGTGCGCTGCTGCATTTCGGGGTTGCGGTTGGTGAGCGTGCGTTGCAGGTGCTGCAAGGTCAGTTTCATGGGCGTGAGCGGGTTCTTGATTTCGTGCGCCACCTGCTGGGCCATTTCGCGCCACGCCGATTCCTTTTCGCTGCGGCTCAGGGCCTGCTTGCTGTCTTCGAGGTTGCGCAGCATCCGGTTGTATTCGCCCACCATCAGCCCTATTTCGTCATTGGAATCCCATTCGAGCGGCTCATTTTCGCTTTGCAGCGAGGTTTTGCTCAGTTTCTGGGTGATGAGCCGCAACGGAACCGTTAGCACGCGCGTGGCAACGTACGAAAGCCCCAGGAAACCGATGAAAATAACCGTGAAAATATTCATGATCGTGGATAGCACACTGATGATCTGCTTTTCCAAGTCGGCCTTGGAATCGAAAAAAGGCATACTCAAAATGCCGAGCAGCCGCTTGCCATCCGAGTCGCGGATGCCCACGTACACCGAGTTGTAGTGCAGGCTGCCCACCGCCTCGGCCACCTGCTGGCTGGCTTGGTTTTGCCCCGCAATGGCGTTCCAGGCATTGCGGTTGATGTACGGCGACAGTATTCCGGCATCGTAAATCTGCCGTTGGTTGGCCACGACCAGCTTGCCGTCGGTGCCGAACACATTCACATCCGAACGCGTGTGCCGCGCCAATTCATTGATTTCGCGTTTGAAAGATTCGGCATCCACCGCGCCGCTCTGGTAGCCGTCCAGTTGGATGCGCAGTTCGGTGGCAATGTTGCGGGCGGTTTCCAGATACGACTGCGCCAGGTTTTCGCGGTAAGTGGCACTGAGCAGGCTCACCGTCACGGTGCTGACGGCGATGAGCGGCAGGAAAAAAGCGACGTTCAGGTAAATCTGGATTCGGGTGGCAAAACCCGAACGCACAAAAGAGCGCCGTTGGAAAATAGTATGCGCCAAAAGGCACAAACCCGCCACCACGGCCAACACCAGAAACAGGAAAGAGAAATTGCTGAACACGCTGCCCAGCGGATAGGCCGACGACGACACCACCACCGTGCGGTTGTCCTTGTTTTTCAGTGCCGTGTGCTGGTAAGCAGTTTGATCCGAATCTTGCTGCCGCATCCCGATTTTTTCCCGCCCGCCCCCGGAAATCGCATTGCCGTAGTTGAAATCGCCTTCGCGGTAGGTGAGTTTTCCATGGTCATAAATGGCATAGCTGTACAAACGGCTTTCCGGCGAAACGGCAAACCGCTTGTCGAGCAGCAGTTCGGGATACACGTTGGTGGGTGCAATGCGTTTCTGCTGCAAATCAAGCACCACAAAGCCGATAATCGCGCCCTGCCTGAGTATGGTAATCAGGCTGGCGTAGCGTTTCAGCACCGAGCCGCCCATGGATGGCGCAAAATACAGGTGGTCGTAGGCAGTGCCGTACACATATTTGCCATCGTCGGTTTTCTGCTGGAAATACTGGATGTAGTCCATGTAGCTGTTGGGCACATCGTCGCCCAGCAAGTTCAGTCCCGACGGGTCAAACACGCGCACATCCACCTCGTAACGGTCGAAATAGCTGCCCAGGTAGCGGCGGGCCTTTTTCATGATGTCGTTTTTGGAAACAAACGGCCCAGTGAACTTTGACTGGATAAACGCATCGCGGCGGATGTTCCGGGAAGCCTCACTGAGCAAAAATTCGCCCAGCGGATCGTTTTCGGAAAGCAGTTGCCGGGCAAAGTCGCGCTTTTGGGTCAGCCGGTCGTCGCGTTCCATCTCATACACCGCCCACGCACCGATGGCCGCGCACAACACCGCCGTCATGAACAGATACAAGGTGGCGCGGTAGCTGAACCGCACCAAGCCGCGCGGCAACCGGAAATAACAGACCGGAAACAGGTAGATGGCACCGCCAATCAGGATTTCGGGGTGCAGTTCAAAGGCCGTGTATGCCACGGCCGCATACACGGCCATGGCCGAAACCATTGCCAAGGCAAAAACCCGCAAGGGCAATCTGAACTGGACAACCAGCCTGAGCAGCAGATGGTTGATAGACAGAAACAGCAGCGAATTGAAAACAAAAACCACGAGGCAGGCAATGCGCAGCGAGGAGAAATCAAGGTTGTCCGTGATGTCCAGGTTTATCCGGGAATACAAGTGCAGCGTACGCAAAAAGTAGAAATGCACCGACAGCATTCCCAAACCCAGCAGCAGGAACACCCCCGTCAGCCACGCCTTGCCGGGCAGCGGCCACGCCAACATACGCTGGCACACGTGCGAACCGGAAAAGTGGCTCAGTGTGTATGCCACCAGCACCAAAGCCGCCCCGCAATTGAGCAGTAAATCGCCGAGCGAAGGCGTGAAAGCGGACGAGGCATAGTATTTGGAACTGAACAACTCGCTCTCTATCAATTCGTTGGGTATGCCCAATCGCAGCATCAGCAACCGAATGCCCACCAAAAAAGCCGCCAGCAACCCAAAACCGCGCCCGTATTGTTGCCGCCGCGCCAAGCATTTCAGGTACGTGTGCAGCCATGTCGCCAACGCCACGAGCAGCAGGCAACCGGCAAGCAGCAGCACAAAAGAGGCGGCGGGCGGTGCCGCCACCGGGGCATTGTCGGGAAAAATGACTGAAAACAGGAACACCGCCTCCGGTGAATAGACATTGGTGCCCGAACGCTGTGTTTCGCCGCTGATTTGCAGGTTCCCGTACGGGAATATGCGCCGGTTCAAACCCGGTTGCAGGTAATCGTTCTCAACCGCGTACCGTTGCTGCAACGCAATCAGCGAACATATCTCCACGTTGTTTCTTCCGGTTTTGAAAGCCAGGCGGCGCACCAGAAAACGCCCGGTTTTCGTGTTTGCCAACTGGCCGCTTCCGCTGGCCGCCAGCAGGCCGTAGTCGGGAACTAAGCGGTGGTCAGACCAGTAAACCAAGCTGCCGTTCCGGAAAATGCAGAACGGGTGCTGGTGTGGCACGCCAAGTTGCGCGGGGCCGGGCAGACGCGTGGCAAGGAATGCCGCCCGGATGGCCCGCTGTTCGGTTTTCGCCGTTGACCATTCGCTCCACACGCGGCTGCGGATGTTTTCCATTTGCTGGCGCGTATCCTGGCGGCGGTTCTGACTGTAAAACGCACCCAAACCCGCCACCACCAACAGCAGCCACAAAACGACGGTGCGGATTTTCCTGTTTCTTGCCAATTTCAAGCGGTTCGGTGTTCGCCCTTGGGAAAGGGGGAGGTTTGGGCTTTTAAGAAGATACTATTTTGCCCCCCAGCCCCCTTCGGGGGAGAGGCCCCACCCCCGGCCCCTCCCCGAAAGGGAGGGGAGTTTTTCTGCTCCCCCTTCGGGAGTTGGGGGGCTGTTCGGGCTGTTTCAAGTCTTGCCATACGTCGGGTTGTAGCGGATGCCGGTGAAGAAATAGAGCCACAATACGCGGGCATAACGGAAAAAAATGGGGGTCAGCACCACCAATGCGGGCAATATCACGGCAAAATAAACCCAGAGCTGCGGGTCGCGGCCAAGCACGAACGTGGCCACGAACAGCGTGACAATCAAGGCGATGGAAAATCCGTAGCTGACATACATGGCCCCGTAAAACGTACCGGGTTCCTTTTCGTAGCGCAACTTGCAAACCGGGCAGTTTTCGTTCATATCCGTGAAGCGCGAGATTTTGCTGACCGGATAAACAAACATATCTCCTTCCCGGCAACGGGGGCATTTTTCGTGCCAGATGGCATTCAACTGGGTGCGGTTCATCGGATTATGAAGAAGTGGGAAGTTGAAAAAAATAAGCGTGCAGACGCAACAATAACATGGCACCACAAACCTAACGCCACCACACCGCCCATCGGTTCACCAAGCAGAATTCACCAAGCATGAAAGGCAACCGGATGGCCCGCTTCCAAACGCTCGGCGGCGGCTGGCTGCATGGCTATGCCGTGGCTGTGCAGCGTGGCGGCAATGTCGCCGCTGCCATTGTAACGCACTGGTTCCACGCCGGTTTTACCATTTTCGGTGATGAGCCGACACGGGAAAAAATCATCGAACGGCGTTTTCTTCGTCCGGCTTTCCAGCATGGGAAAGTAAACGGGTGCGAGCATCGGCAACCCGAAACAAGCCCGCAAATACGGCTCCACGAATAGCTTGCAGCCCACCTGCACCGAAACCGGATTGCCCGGCAAGCCGAAAACCGCCTTGCCGCCCGGCGCAACGCCAAACCAAAGCGGGCCGCCCGGCCTGATGCGCACCCGGTGAAACACCTGCCGCACGCCCAGCGACTGCAACACTTCGGGCACATGGTCGGCATCGCCCTTGGACACGCCACCCGACAGCAAAATAGTATCTTCGGAAAGCAGCAAACCCGCCACCGTGTGCGCCAAGGCAGCCTTGTTATCGGCAGCGTGTACAGCCGTGACCTCATGAATGCCGTAGCGGTGCAGGAAACCGCGCATGGCCCACGCGTTTGAATCGCGAATCTGGTGCGGCAACACCGGCGCACCCACCGACACCACTTCGTTGCCCGTGGATACGATGCCGACTCTGGGCAGCCGGGCCACCTCCACTTCGCACTGCCCCGTAACGGCCAAAATGCTGGCAACCTGCGGCGTGATGAGCTGGTTGCCGCTAATGAGCAAATCGTTTTGCCGTGCATCCTCGCCGCGTCTAGCAATGTTTTGCCCCGCTTTCACGGCATCGACACTGAAAAAAACCCGTTCGTTTTCGGCTTGCGCATCCTCCACGCGGATCACCGCGTCGGCTCCGGGCGGCACGGCGGCCCCCGTCATGATTTTGCTGCAAGTGCCCGCCGTCACTTCCAGGGCAGCCGCACTACCCGCCGGAATGTACTCGATGATGCGCAAGCCGGACGGGTTTCCGCCGTCAAAATCCGCCGCCCGCACCGCGTAGCCGTCCATGGTGGCGCGGTTGAACGGCGGGTAGTCGCGGTCGGCCCGGATGGGCTGCACCAGCACCCGGCCAAAAGACTGCTCCAGCGCAACCCGTTTATAACCAAAGGTTTTGGCCTGCTGGCGGATACTATTTTGCGCCTCGGAAACGGTGGTCATAATGCAATGGAAAAGTGAGAGACCTTGGAGCCGGAAAATCCCGGGTTATTCGCATCCAGACACTTACTTGCCGTATTTCTGCATGAAAGACACATCCGTGAGCGAAACATCAACCAAGAACCTGTTTTTCAACAACTTGCGGCCCAGCAACACCGGAAATCGCATGGTTTCGCGGTCGGAAAGCGAAAATTCGGCCAGTATCTTTTCCCCGAACAGCAGCACGTGCGCCTTGATGAAATACCGTTTCTCCACGTGGCCCGACGAACTGCGCACTTTCTTGCGCTTGAACTGCGAGGTAACGTAACGCCGGCGTTCCAGCAGCGCAATGTGCGAGTCCAGGATGCGGAAGATAATGTATTGCCTGCCGTTTTTGCGGCGCACCTTGACTTTCGAGCAGTGAATGGCCGATGTGTAGGCTCCCGTATCCACCTTGGCTTCAATGTCAAACGCCCCGAAACCGGGCAGGTCTATCTTGTCCGCCCGGCCGATGATGTGTTTTTCCGGTTGCATCAAATGGCGGTTCGCATTTAGCGTCTAACGTTGAAAAAAGGGTTTGGGGCTTTTGAAAGATACTATTTTCGCACCGCCGGGTTTGGCCTTTCCGAAACATAGTATCTGATGCTACGCAGGCACGAGAGAACCGTCATTGCGAGGCACGAAGCAATCTGTTTCGTGCCGTCGGCCCGCAACGTTCCCGTTCGGGCGTGTCCGGCCCGGAAACAGCTTGGCGGGGCGGCTTTTGGCGCGCCTGCCCGTAGACAGATTGCTTCGTGCCTCGCAATGACGGGCTGGACAAACTTTTGCGTAGCATCAGATACTATTTGCCGTATAAAACGCTATGCCTCCCTGATGGCTTTGGCAATTTGCAGCGAGGTGTCCAGAAAAACAATGCGCGGGTTGGCGTTGCGTTCCAGATGGAAAACCGCATCATTGAAATACGCAAACAGCAGCCCGGCCTTCTGCTCGGTCATGACCTTGGAAAAGTTCTGCACAAAGGCCATTTCCTCGCCCTCCAGCCGCACCAAACCCGGTTCCTGAAACGTACAAAGCAACGCCTCGCGCACCATGTTGATGCCGTAGTGCAGCAGGTTTTTTTGCGCCTCGCGGGGCATGGCAGCCAGTTTGTCGGTGGTGCGCACCAAGTCGGGCAGTTTTTTTTCCAGTTGGAAACACAGCCGCATCCAATTGCCAAAACTTTCGTGCTGGTCGTCTTTCACCTCCGCATTCAGGCGCAGGGCTTCGTTCAGGTTGCCCTCGGCCAGATAGGCTATTTGGGCGGCGCGGGCGGGTTCGGCATTTTTTCGCTCCACCAGCATTTGCGCAATCTCAGCGTCGGCAAAAGACCGGATGCGCACCAGTTGCGTGCGCGACAATATGGTGGGCAGCACTTTGTCGGGGGCTTGGCTCACCAACAAAAACAGCGTGCGGGCGGGCGGCTCCTCAAGTATTTTCAGCAGGGCGTTGGCCGAGGTTGTGTTCAGCGTTTCGGGCAGCCAGAGCAGCAGCACCTTGTATTCGGCTTCGTAGGGTTTCAGGCTCAGCCGCTGGATGATGCGGCGGCTCTCCTCGGCTGAAATCTGCGGCTGGCGGTTTTCGGTGCCGATAAAATCCAGCCAGCCGGTGAGGTTGGCATACGGATTGTCTTTGAGGAAAACGCGCCAGTCGGGCAGGAAATTCTCGCTGAGCGGATCTTTGGCGACCTTTTTGGTAGCCGCCACCGGAAAAATCTGGTGCAGGTCGGGATGGGCCAGTTTGCCGGTCTTTGAGCACGACGGGCACTGGCCGCAGGCATCGTCGGGTTGGCGGTTCTCGCAGTTCACGTAGGTGGCATAGGCCCAAGCCATGGCTAGGTTGCCGCTGCCCTCGCTGCCAAAAAACAATTGGGCGTGGTGTATCTGTCCGCGCCGCACGGCTTGCACCAGCGTCTGCTTGATGTCGTCCAGTCCCGGAATATCTTTGAAAAGCATGGTTGATGGTTAAATGGCCGGTTGCCGGATGGCTGAAAATAGTATCCTTTGAAAACCTTAAACCCGCTTGTCTTGAATCGCGGATACGCACAGATAACACGGATGAAAAAGGGAAACCGGCATCCGTGCCATCCGCGATTATCCGTGATTCAAGACAATCCGTGACTATTTAAGACAAAATAGTATGTTTTCAGAAGCCCAAACCCGCCCGGTTCAGAAGTCTTTCTTTCAGGCTATCTTCCGAATCCGATTGGTTTCTTGTGGCCGTGTGTAAGGGCAAACAAGTGCGTCATCAGTTCGCGATCCACGTCGGGCAGGGGCAGGTTGCGGCGTTGCAGCACGCGTTCCATCACCTCCACTGCCTTGTCGAGGCGGTAAATGTCCAGTCCGGCCGCACCGCCCCAAGTAAACGACGGCACGAACTTGGGTGGAAAATCACCGCCGAACACATTGGCACTCACGCCCACCACCGTACCCGTGTTGAACATCGTGTTGATGCCCGCCTTCGAGTGGTCGCCCATAACAAGGCCCACAAACTGCCTGCCCGTGTCTTTGAAAGCGTGTTCAGCGTAACTCCACTGCTTCACGTTTCCGTAGTCGTTTTTCAGGTTCGATGTGTTGGTGTCGGCCCCGAGGTTGCACCATTCGCCCAGCACCGAATTGCCGAGGTAGCCTTCGTGGCCTTTGCTCGTGTGGCCAAAAATCACGCTGTTGCTGACCTCGCCGCCCACCTTGCAAAACGGCCCTACCGTAATGTCGCCGCGCATTTTGGCCCCCATCGCCACCACGCTCTGCTCGCCAATGGCAAACGGCCCCCGGATCAGGCTGCCCTCCTGGATATCGGCACCGGCACCGATGTAAATGGGGCCTTTTTCGGCATTGAGTATGCTGGCACGGGTTTTTGAGCCTTCCTCCAGAAATACCGCCGACGGGTTGTACACGATTGTGTGCGCATCGGTTATGGACTGGGAAACCCGGTTGGCGGTGAGCCACGCAAAGTCGGCGCGGATTTGCGCGCCATTCAGCAAAAAAATATCGCTCAGGCTGCCCAGCGCGGCAAAAGGCGCGTGGTAGGCGCGGGCGGGTTTGGCACTTTCAAAAGATACTATTTCGGCGGGGCTGTTTAGCACCGCATCCGTCCGAAAGGCAATGAGTTGGTTTTGACCCGAGAGTTTCTCGCCCGGCCGCAATTGCCTGACCGCTTCCAGCAACGCAGCATCGGGACAAACCGCGCCGTTGATATACAGGTTGTCGTGGTTTGGCTCAAGCGGGAATTTGTTTTGTAAATACGGTTCGGTAAGGAAAGATACCGGGGCGCGTAAGAAATGCCGCCATTTGTCGGCAATCGTGCCGATTCCGAGGCGGATTTGCGCCACCGGACGCGTAAACGTGAGCGGCAGCAATGCGCTGCGCGTGGTTGGATAATCGAAAAGGATGAAGTTCATGCCCACAAAAATAACATTTATACCAACCCGTTGCCGGTTGCACCGGTAAAGAAATATGCAAAATCCGGTTTCGGCCCGCACGGCTCAATTAAAGGGTTTGTGGTGCATTCCTGCGCAACCATGTGCGTTTTCGAAGCCAAATTCGGGAAATGCGCAAGGATTTTGCAAAAATCGAGTTCATGGTGAAGGCGAAAGAGACAATCGGCTGATTTTCAAAAAATTAGGTATAAGTACTTCAATTCCCTGATGGCACTTTGCCGCCAAATATTTTCATTAATCCCATACAAATGATGCGATTTACCCGTAACATTCACGTGCAATAAATCGTTGAATTACAAGCCGCGTTTCATCAACGCACACCTTACTTTTACATATTCTCTCATTTATCCACCTTCAGGTTATCCGGCCATGATCATGACCCTTGAATACATAATCGTTTGTTCGCTTTGCATTGCCTGCGTGGTATGGATGATTTGGCACGTACTGCTGACCAGCAAGAACCCGGGCTCCAACGGCGGCGGCGGTGGTGGCGGTGGCGGCATCCCAACCGATTTTGTATTCCCCTCGTTCGATCCGCCCAGTGGCCACGGCTTGGATGCGTGGCTCACCGACCGGATGCCCGCCGGGTTTGAAGAGGAAAGTCCGTCCACTCACCGCTACCAACTGCAAGAGCAGGAATGAACGGGCCGCGTTTTCCGGAAATCCGGCAAAACGGTGTGTTATGAAATAGTATCTTCTGGAAAGCCCAAACCCCGGGGTTTCCCAATCCCTTCCCGCAACAAGCCTCGCGCCTGTGCCGGAAGGGATTTTTTGTTTCGGGCATTTTCAAGGTTTTCGCCACGGTTATGAAAATCCGCTATCTTTGAAGCCTTTCATCGGCCAACCAACATCGTATCTTTTTGAAATGGAAAACCTGACCCTGACCCAAAACGGCTCCGTTCTGACGGTGACCATCAACCGGCCTGAAAAACGCAATGCGCTGAACATCAAGACGCTGGACGAAATCCGCACCGTCATGCAGCGGGTACACGACGATGCCTCGGTGCGCGGCGTGATCATAACCGGCAGCGGCGACAAAGCTTTCGTGGCCGGTGCCGACATTGCCGAGTTTGCCAAGGTGGACGAACTGAACAGCCGGAAATTTGCCGAAAACGGACAGGAGATTTTCGCCATGATTGAAAACTGCCCGAAGCCCGTGATTGCCGCCGTCAATGGTTTTGCGCTGGGTGGCGGCTGCGAACTGGCCATGGCGTGTCACCTGCGCGTGGCCGTAGAAACCGCCAAGTTCGGGCAGCCGGAGGTGAATCTGGGCATTATTCCGGGCTACGGCGGCACGCAGCGGCTTACGCATTTGGTGGGCAAAGCCAAGGCGTTGGAATGGATGATGACCGGCGACATGGTTACGGCCGCCGAAGCCTACCAATACGGCTTGGTGAACCACGTGGTGGCAACGCACGATTTGCTGCTGGCCAAGGCCGGCGAATTCATGGCCAAGATTCTGGCCAAGGCTCCGATTGCCATTGAAATGGTTATCAGTTGCGTCAATTCGGCATTTATGAAAGACAAAAACGGGTATCAGATTGAAGCCAACGCGTTCAGTATCTGCTGCCGCACCGCCGATTTCAAGGAAGGAACCACGGCATTCCTGGAAAAACGCCAGCCGGAATTCCAAGGGAAATGAGAGAAAGGAAAGGCGGATTTCGGAAACGTGAATGCGGAATAAAGCGGCATCGCTTTGGGCCGCGTTTCCAAAATAGTATCTTTTGAAAAGCCCAAACCCGCCGTTACTCCGCACTCCCGGGTCCGCATTCCGCGTTCGCACTTCCGAAATCCCACTTCCGCATTCAAAACCATGTCCGTATTAAAGAAACTGGCTTCCGAAACCGCGCTGTACGGCTTGCCCAGCATTCTGGGCCGGTCGGTGTACTTTCTGTTGACGGTCTTGCACACCTACGCCTTTGCCGCCGATGAGTCGGGCATTCAGGTTTCGCTGTTTGCCTACGTGGCGTTTTTGCAGGTCGTGTACACATTCGGCATGGAAACCGCGTTTTTCCGTTTCGCCAACCGCGAAAACCCGGCGGTTTACTACAACCTGATTTTGAGTGCGGTGATAGTGGTGAACGGGGTTTTCACTCTTTTTTTCATCCTATTTTCCACGCCGCTCACCGTTGCGCTGGGCTATCCGGGCAAGGAATGGTACATTATCATGCTGGCGTTGGTGGTGGCCATTGATGGTATGGTGGCCATTCCGTTTGCGCGGTTGCGGCTCGAACGCAAGGCTAAACGGTTTGCCGTGGCGCGGCTGACCAACATCGGCATCAACGTTTTTTTCAACCTTTTTTTCCTGCTTTTCTGCCGCGACATCTACGCCGGAAAATATTTGACTGCGTTGCAACCGCTTGTCAGCCGGATATATGACCCTTCGTTCGGGGTCGGCTACATTTTCCTATCCAACCTGATTGCCAACGTGGCTTTTTTGCCCATGCTTTGGGATTTGCTGCGCGATTTCCGTTTCCGGTTCAGCCGCCAGCAATTTCGCCCCGTCTGGATTTACGGCTACCCGATCCTGATCATGGGCCTGGCCGGCGTGACCAACCAGATGTTCGACCGTGTGGTGCTGAAGGCCTTCCTGCCCGACGGATTTTATCCGGGCCGCACACCGGAGCAGGCGTTGGGCATTTACGGCACGTGCCTGAAACTGTCGGTCTTCATGAGTCTGGCCACGCAGGCTTTCCGCTACGCCGCCGAGCCATTTTTTTTCAGCCAGAGCCAGGATAAAAACGCACCCGGCACGTTTGCGCTGGTTATGAAGTGGTTTGTGATTGTGTGCTGCGTTATTTGGGTGGGCGTAAGCGTGAACCTGGATTGGATCAGTTTGCTGCTGCGCCGCGCCGAATACCGCGAAGGCTTGGCGGTGGTGCCGTTTTTGCTGCTCGGCAACCTGCTGTTGGGCGTGTACTACAACCTGTCGGTGTGGTTCAAACTCACCGACCGGACGTATTACGGCACGTGGCTCACGTTTCTGGGCGCGGGCGTGAACGTGCTGCTGAATATCGCGCTGATTCCGGTGTTGGGCTACATGGGCTGCGCAGTAGCGTTCCTGCTGTCGTGCGCCGCCATGACGGTTGCCTGTTATCTGCTCGGAAACAGGTATTTTCCCGTGCCGTATGCGTTGCGGTCGGCGGCGGCATACATGGGCAGCGCGGCGGTGGTTATCTATGTTGTGGGCCAAATCGGTTTTGCCAGCCAATGGTTTGCTTTTGCGTTTCACATGGCCGTGAGCCTGACGTACGTGGCCGCAATTGTGTATGCCGAAGGGCTGCTGAAACACCGGCGGTTGGCGGAAAAGTGAGCCGGTTGGCGCGGAGATGACTGGCGCGAGGTTCTTACCTCGTGCCGCCCATATTCCGAGATTCTTATCTCGGCAGCATTGGTGAACTTGCGGCTCCGGCAGATGGGAATCTGCCCGCATGGACGGCACGAGGTAAGAACCTCGCGCCAGTTTGGTTTTCAATCCACTCATTACCATCAGTCAAAGTTCAATATTACCAAAATAGTATCTTTCAAAAGCACAAAACCCCATTCCATCATTCTGTAATCCTACCATTCTGTCATTCAATATGATTGCCATGCAAACCGTTTCCGTCAAAATCATTAATACATCTAATAACGAACTGCCCGGCTACCAAACCGAACATTCGGCGGGCATGGACTTGCGTGCGTATCTTACGGAAGCCATCACGTTGCCGCCCGGACAGCGCAAACTTATCCCGACCGGCCTGTTCATCGAGTTGCCCGAAGGCTACGAGGCGCAAATCCGTCCGCGCAGTGGCTTGGCTTTGAAACACGGCATTACGGTTTTGAACAGTCCGGGCACAGTTGATGCCGACTACCGGGGCGAAATCATGGTACTGCTCATTAATTTATCAGATGTGCCGTTTGCCATTGAAAACGGCGAACGCGTGGCGCAAATGATTGTTTCGCCGTACCAGCAAGTGCGCTGGCAAACCGTGGATGCGCTGGCCGATACCCGGCGCGGCGCGGGCGGCTATGGCAGCACGGGCAAGCAATAAAGAAGCCCCCCAACCCCCGAAGGGGGAGAAGCCCCACCCCCGGCCCCTCCCCGAAAGGGAGGGGAGCAAAAGCTCCTTCGGAGGGAGGGGTTTCGGGTTTTTAAAAGATACTATTTTTCAAAACTCCCCCTTCGGGGGCTGGGGGGCTTCTTTATATGTGCGGCATCCACGTCATCATTGACAAGCAAAACCGTTTGGACGACTCATTTGTGCGGCGCATGGCGGCGGCCACCGCCCACCGTGGGCCGGATGCCACGCAATGGCAGGCCATCCGCACGGCGCGGCAAACCGTCTGGCTGGCGCACAACCGACTCAAAATCAATGATTTGCGCGATGAGGCGAACCAGCCCATGACCTCGCCCGACGGACGGCACACATTGGTTTTCAATGGAGCCATTTACAACGATGCGCAACTGCGGCAATCGTTAAGCCGGGAAGCCGGGTTTCGCACCCAGACCGACACCGAAACGGTTCTGTACCTGCTTGCCAGGCACGGCGCGGCTGGCTTGACCCAACTGAACGGAATGTTTGCCTTGGCGAGCTACGACCGGCAAACCGAAACCCTGCTGCTGGCGCGCGACCGCTGGGGGATGAAACCGCTGTACTGGTTCGAAAATGAGCGGTTTGCCATCGTTTCCTCCGAAATCCGGGGCATTCTGGCTTCCGGTTTGGTGGAGAAAAAGCCAAACCTGGCGCAGATTCCGCATTACCTCGCTTTCAAATTTGCCCGGCGGCCCGCCACTTTTTACCAGGATATTCAAGAACTGGAACCGGGCAGTATTGCCGAGTTGCGGCCGCGTGGAAAATTTGTCGAAACCGGACGGCTGGAAAGGAGGGGTTTGAGCCTTACGGGAGATACTATTCCGAGAAAGCCCGATCTGTCAGTTGATGCATTGGAACACGCGCTGGAACACGCCACGTTGCGCCACTTACAAGCCGATGTGCCCGCCGGAATCTTGCTCAGTGGCGGCGTGGATTCCACGTTGCTGCTGGCCAGTGCGCACCAGGCGGGCATCCGCAGGCTGCCCGCGTTCACCATTGCTTACCAAAGCCCCGACGCGCCGCACGCCACCCGTGACCAAACCTACGCCCGCGCCGCCGCAAAGCAGTATGATGCCGACTTGCAGGAAGTTACGATAGGTAGCCAATTGCTCGGCCGGTTTCCCGAATGGCTGCAAACCATAGATCAGCCGGTGGCCGACGGGGCGGCGTGGCTGACGTGGCTGCTGGCGCAGGAGGCGAAAAAATCCGTTTCGGTACTGTTATCGGGAGCCGGGGCCGATGAGCTTTTTGCAGGCTACCATCGGCATTGGGCATTCGGGCAGTACTTGCGTTTCCATCCGCTATTGAAAAATAGTATCTTTCTGTTGCGCCAAACCTCCTCCCTGCTGCCAGAGCAAAACAATTACGGGCGGTTATGGCGAAAGGCTGCGGCCCAGCTTTCGGCCTCGCCCGAAGAGACTTTCATCCGCTTCACAGCGCAGCAAGCCAGTTTCAAGTTCAACAGTCCGGCTTACCAAACGAAAGACCCGACATTTGGTTTTTTGGATGAGAGTTTGGGTTTCGCGGAAAAATACCTGTCTGCCGCCCTGCGGTTTGACCAAGACCGGTATTTGGTTTCGGATGTGCTGGCCATCACCGACCGCATGACCATGCAGCACGGCGTTGAGGCGCGGCTGCCCTACCTGGACGACAGCATTACGGCTTTGGCGCAATCCGTGCCGGCCACGTTTTTGCTACGGCACGGACGCAAGTGGCTGTTGAAAAAAATACTATCCCGCAGGAATGGCAAACCCTACGTTCAAAGACCCAAAGAAGGCTTTGGGATGCCATTCGGGCATTGGCTGCGCACACCAGCCGGAAAACCGATGGTGGAAATGCTGCAAAACAAACACGCAATGGTTTATGAAACGGTTGCGTATGCACACACGATGCAACTGCTGGCCCAACACCTGCAAGGCCGCGCCAACCATGCATCCGAACTATGGTCGTTGGTGGTTTTGACGGCCTGGCTGGAAAAAGAATTTTGACGGCAAAGCAATTTTCTCCCCGAAAAACCGTAAAATTGCTTTACCCATATCCTTTTTCCCCAAGCAAAGCAGCCGGATTGCAGTGAAGGTTATCTACATCCACCAGTATTTCAAGACGTATACCGAGGGCGGATCTTCGCGTTCCTATTACCTTGCCAAAGCATTGGTAGACAGTGGTTTGCAGGTAGAAATGATTACCTCGCACAACCAAAAACAGTATGTTTGCAAGACGGTGAGCGGCATCAGGGTTCACTACCTGCCGGTGTATTACGACAATAAACTGGGCTTTGCGGGCAGGATTTACGCGTTTCTCAGGTTTGCGTGGCAGGCTTACCGGCTGGCGGAAAAAATTGAGCATCCAAGCCTGTGTTATGCCACTTCCACGCCGCTGACGGTAGGCATTGTTGCCTTGCTGCTCAAATGGCGCAAAAACATCCCCTTTTACTTTGAAGTGCGAGATTTGTGGCCGCTTGCGCCAATCCAGATGGGCACCATCAGAAACCGGAGGCTGCAAAGATTGCTGTTTGGCTTGGAACGGAGAATTTACCGGCAAGCCGACAAGATTATCGCACTCTCGCCGGGCATTGCCCAGCACATTGAAAACCAAGTGCCTGGCAAGGAAGTACATTTGCTGCCGAATATTTCGGACTGCGGGTTTTTTCAAAGTGAAGCCAAAAACCCGTTGCTGGCTGAGAAATACGGGGTTGCTGGAAAATTCACAGTCACGTATTTTGGCGCGGTAGGCCAAGTGAATCATGTGCGGAGCCTGGTGGAAATAGCCCACGAAGCCCAAGCCCGCAACTTGGGCCAACTGGTGTTTCTGGTGGTCGGGCAGGGCAACGAATGGACCGGTTTACAGCGGCTTGCCGACGATTACGGCTTGAAAAACCTGCGCCTGATTCCGCACTTGGACAAATACCACCTGCGCGAAGTACTCAATGTGACCGATGCGGTTTACGTGTCGTTTGCCCGGAAAAAAGTACTGGAAACCAGCAGCCCCAACAAGTTTTTCGATGCACTGGCGGCTGGCAAACTTTGCGTCACCAACACGGGTGGCTGGCTGGCCGACTTGGTGGAAACCGAAAAGTGCGGCTTTTACGCCGATCCCCGGCAGCCCGGCGAGTTTCTGCGCCGCATTAATCCTTACCTTTCCAATCCGGTGGCGTTGGCGCAAGCCCAGCAAAACGCCCGCACGCTGGCCGAAACGCGGTTTTCAAGGGTGCGGCTTACAGGAGAATTTGTGCGGCTGTTTAACGGCAGGATTGCCGCGCCCACTGCCCACGAAGCAGCCAGCGTTGAAATCTGAGCGGCGCGTTGCCTTTACGTTACGCAAATGTTATTCTTTTGTTGCCATCACCGCCAAACGCATTCTTTTTGGAATGCGGTGCATAAATTCCGGTCAATTTTCCGATTTTCGCTATGAAACGGCGCGTCTTCCTGAAGGCTTCACTTGGAGGCTTCACTTTTTTCTCATCGTATTCCGCATTTTCCCGCCCGGCGGATGAGAAAGCGGTTTTCCGGTTTGCCGTCGCTTCAGACGGGCATTACGGCCAGCCCAACACGGCGTACGAAAAGGACTTCGCTAACCTGAACAAGTGGCTCAAGGCCGAAAAAAAATCCAAAGGGCTGGATTTGATTTTCCTGAACGGCGATCTGATCCACGACGACCCAGTTTTCCTGCCCAAGGCAAAAGCGTCTTTTGACCAACTGCCTGTGAACTACTACGTTACGCGCGGCAACCACGACCGGGTGAGCGTGGAAACGTGGCGGCAACTGTGGGGCTACGCGCCCAACCACGTGGTTGAAACGGGCGGTTATACTTTCGTGCTGGCCGATACTTCCAACGAAAAAGGCGAATACCTGTGCGCGGATGCCGGTTGGCTGCAAGAGCAACTGCAAAAACACGCCGCCAAAAAACAGGTTTTCGTGTTGATGCACATTCCGCCCGCCAAATGGACAGACAACGGTGTGGATTGCCCGCAAATCCGCTCCATTATTGAGAAAACGCCCAATGTCGCGGCGGTTTTTCACGGCCATGAGCACGACCAGGACGATAAGTGGGTGAACAACGGCAAGCCGCATTTTTTCGACGGGCATTTTGGTGGCAATTGGGGAACGGTTTACAAGGGCTACCGCATTGTGGAAATTTACGCGGATGGCTCTTGGAAAACCTACCAGTGCAACCCGGCGGCCTCGCCGATCATCAATGCGTACCAAGCAAAGGCGAAACAATACTGAAAAGGCAAATTATTGGCGGCCAGACGGTTATGCATCCGGTTTGGGTTCATTCTGTTTTTTTTCGATGTAGTCCACGGCTTGCCCCACGGTTTTGAGTTGCTCGCCTTCGGTATCGGGAATGCGGATGTCAAACTCGCGTTCAAACTCCATGATCAGCTCGATGTAATCCAGCGAATCAATCCCCAAATCCTTGATGAAATTGGCGGCGGGCGTTACCTGCGAAGGCTCGATGCCCAATTTTTCCACCAGCATCGAGGTCACTTTTTCCTGTACTTGTGTCATGTCAGATGCGTTGAAATCCGGGAATCGCAGTGGCGGTTACCACCCGATTCACTTCAGCAAATAAACTCCAATCAACTGTAAAAAGCATACGGGCGCAGAAAAATAACCGGCGGGTTTGGGCTTTCCGGAAGATACTGTTTTTCGGGAACCAAACCCGGGCACTTCACTCGTTTGCAATGTTCCACACAAACCCGCCGTCCGCGCCAAAGGCAAATATTTTCCTGCCCGACACCACCGCGAAACGGGCGGCAAAAGGCAGTTTCACTTTTCTTTCGGCGGCAGTGTAGATATTGTAAAAGTGCAACGCGTCGCCGTCGGCAAAATACAGTTCATCGTCCGCAAATTGAAAATATTCCGCGTTTGGCAAGGGTAGTTTTTTGCGGTAGTTGCCCAAATTGTCGAATACCATAATGCCCGAATTCCTGTCATTCACAAACACTTGGCTCTGGTATTCGCGCATGAAATTTATGTGGTAATCCTTGGCATCCAAGACCAAACCCATGGGCGAATGAATGGTAACGGCCTGTAATTGAGGGTTGTATTTTTTCAAACTGAAATCCGTGTCGTCAAAAACCCAAAGTTGGTCATCGAAGGCAAGCGTGAGCACGCGGGCAAAGCCGATGCGTTCGGCAGGCAGCCGGGCCGGATACGGGTAGCCAGCCAGCGGCGTTAAAAAACGGTCGAGCAGCACGTATTGCTGCAAATCACGGTAGAATACCAGAACCTTCATGGAACGCCACGCCTCCAGCAGCGTCACATCGGCCACCATTTGTGGCGAGTAGCTGGCTTGGGCGTTGCCCAGCGTATCGTAGGCCGTAATGTTTCCCTTGGTATCGGCGGTGACCACACGGTTGTAATTATCCACCGAAACGGCAACCACTTGGCTCCCGGTAATTTGGCGCGGCGAGCTTGCCGTTTGTGCGGCGGCTTCCGCAAAGCTCCAAAATGCCGCCAGCACCGCAAGGATTTTCATTTTCACGGTCGGATTTGGTCGTTGAAAAAGCTGAAAGCCCCGTCTTTAGCGGGGATACTATTTTGCGGGTTCAGCCTTCAAATGTGTGCAGACCCACGTTTTGGCCGTCAAAAACCGCGTAAGTGCAATAATTCACCCACTCGCCCAGGTTAATGTAGCGCGCCGTTTCGCCCACGGGCAACTCCAAGGGCAAATGCCGGTGGCCGAAGATATAAAAGTCACGGTGCTGTTGCCGCTCCATCTGCTTGCAATACGTCCACAGCCATTCACCGTCGCCTTTGAATTTTTCCTCACCTTTGGCCGTGTTCGTAATCCGACTGCGGCGCGACCACGCTGTGGCAATGCCCACGCCCAAGTTGGGGTGCAGCCGCGCAAACAGCCACTGACTCAGCGGGTTAGCAAAAACCTTTTTCAATAGTTTGTACGTGCCATCGCCCGGCCCCAAGCCATCGCCGTGGCCCACAAGCAGGCTTTTGCCATTGACGAGGTATTGTTGCGGCTCGCGGAAAACGGGAATACCCAGTTCGCTGGGGAAGTAATTGAACATCCACATATCGTGGTTGCCGGTGAAGAAAACCACCGGCACGCCGCCATCCACCAGTTCGGCGAGTTTGCCTTGCAGCCGCACAAAGCCCTTGGGAATCACGTGTTTGTATTCGAACCAGAAGTCAAAAATGTCGCCCACCAAAAAAACCATGTGCGCCGAATGTTCAATGCTTTCCAGCCAACGGATAATCTTGGCCTCCCGTTGCCGACTGCTGGCCGCGTTGGGCACGCCCAAGTGGAAATCGGAGGCGAAGTACAGGTTTTTGCCCGGTGGCAGGATTATCTCTTGGTGCAAGGCGATGGGTTGTGGGTGGGTTTTTCCAAGCGCAATTTGCTCAAAATTCCGGACGAAATAACGGTGAAATAACACCACCGGTGGATTGCATGGGTTTGGGTTCGGAAAAAGATACTATTTTCGCACCCGCTGTTTTTGGCGTTTCATCGGCCGGCATACCCGCCAATGTCTGAACCGGCTGCGCTGGCGGCCCGTGAAGACACGGGCCACGGATGCCGGTTTTCAAACTGGACGCATAACCCAATAACCAACCATTTGACAGCCAACCTTTTAACCATTCATTTATCGAAACAATGATACAACTGAAACGAGTAGTAGTGACCGGATTGGGAGCCTTGACACCGATTGGCAACAACGTGGCGGATTATTGGACAAGCCTCATGGCCGGAGCCAGCGGAGCCGCGCCAATCACCAGGTTTGACACCACGCTCTTCAAAACCAAATTCGCCTGCGAACTCAAAAACTTCGACGTGTACCAACACATAGATAAGTCGGAAGCGCGGCGCATGGATCCGTTTTCGCATTACGCGCTGATTGCCGCCGACGAGGCCGTGAAAGATGCCGGATTGGACTTGGAGAAAATAAACAAGGATAAGGTGGGCGTGATCTGGGGTTCGGGCAACGGCGGGTTTTCCACGTTCCAAAACCAAGTGACCGAGTTTGTGGAAGGCGGACGCAATCCGCGATTCAACCCGTTTTTCATCCCGCGAACCATTGTGGATATTGCTTCGGGCTTGATTTCGATGAAATATGGTTTCCGGGGGGTCAACTTCGCCACGATTTCGGCGTGCGCCACTTCCAATACGGCCATCATTGACGCGTTCAATTACATCCGGCTCGGCAAGGCCAACATTATTGTGTCGGGCGGTTCAGAAGCTCCCATCTGCGAGGCTGGCATTGGCGGTTTCAATGCCTGCAAAGCCCTTTCCACGCGCAACGACGACCCGGCCACGGCTTCGCGCCCATTCGATGCCAACCGCGACGGCTTTGTGATGGGCGAAGGCGCGGGCTGCCTGATTCTGGAGGAATACGAACACGCCAAGGCACGGGGAGCCAAAATTTACGCCGAACTGGTGGGCGGCGGAATGTCAGCGGATGCGTACCACCTGACAAGCACGCACCCCGAAGGAGCCGGAGCCGTGCTGGGCATCCAAGCCGCGCTGGAAGATGCCGAAATCACGCCCGCCGACATTGACTACCTGAATATGCACGCCACGTCCACTTCGCAAGGCGACTTGAGCGAACTGCGGGCCATTGCCACGGTATTCGGCACGGAATCGGAATTGCGGCTGTCGGCCACCAAATCCATGACCGGCCACTTGCTGGGCGGCGCGGGTGCCATTGAAGCCATCGCCTCGATTATGGCCTTGAAAGAAGGAATGATTCCGCCGACCATCAACACGCAAAATCTGGATGCCGCCATTCCGCAAGGACTAAACATTGTGCTTGGCAAGGCCGAAAAACGTCCGCTGCGGTACGTGATGAGCAATACGTTCGGCTTCGGGGGCCACAATGCCACCGCGATTTTCAAGCGGTACGAGGATTGAAACAACCTCACCCCCGGCCCCTCTCCTTCAGAGAGGGGAGCAGAGGCTCCTTTTTTTTCACCCCTCTCAGCAGGAGAGGGGCCGGGGGTGAGGTCTTTAAACAACAAAACCCTGCCGTTTGGCGGGGTTTTGTGTTTTTGGAACCTGCCTTTCGGCAGACAGGGATACTATTTTCAGGCTTCCATCAATACTTCGTCGTGCTGGCTCACGTCCAGACCCACACGTTCTTCTTCCGCAGTCACGCGCATCGGGATGATGGCATTGGTGATGACCAGCAGCAGGTACGACGCGCCGAAAGCGAAGCCGGAAACAATGGCCAGCGCAATCAGGTGGACAAAAAACAAGCCCGTGTTGCCGAATGCCAGACCTTCGCCAGCCGCACCATCGGCAGTGACCACCGAGTTGATGGCACCCGAAGCGAAGATGCCCGTCATGATCATGCCCACCATGCCGCCCACGCCGTGGCACGGAAACACGTCCAGCGTGTCGTCAATGCGGCCCGACTTGGCTTTCCAATGCGCAACCACGTTGCTCACGATACCGGCCACCGTGCCGATGAAAATACTGGTCGGGATGGTGACGAAACCGGCCGCTGGCGTAATGGCAACCAAGCCCACCACCGCACCGATGCAAAAGCCCAGCGCAGACAGTTTCTTGCCTTTGGCAACGTCAAACAGCGCCCACGACAAACCAGCAGCCGCAGCGGCAATGTTGGTGGTGGCAAATGCACTTACGGCCAACGTGCCCGCACCAACGGCCGAACCGGCGTTGAAGCCGAACCAGCCGAACCACAGCAAGCCCGTGCCCAGCAGCACAAACGGGATGTTGGCGGGCGGGTTTACTTCGTTTTCAGTCAGCGACTTGCGTTTCTTCAGGAAAATGGCGGCGGCCAAGGCAGCCCAGCCCGCCGACATGTGCACTACGGTGCCACCAGCAAAGTCAAGCACGCCCATCTTGAACAGGAAGCCTTCGGGATGCCAAGTCCAGTGGGCCAATGGCGAATACACGAAAAGGCTGAACAGCACGATGAACAGGATGTAGCTTTTGAAATTGACCCGCTCGGCAAACGAACCGGTAATCAGCGCGGGGGTGATGATGGCGAACTTGAGTTGGAAAAACGCGAACAACGCCAACGGGATGGTGGCGGCCAACGGCCACGGCTTGCCATCCAACACGCCGTTGAACATGAAGAATGTTCTTGGGTCGCCGATGAATCCGCCTTTGCTTTCGCCGAAGGCAAGGCTGAAGCCCACCACAATCCACAGGATGCTGATCACGCCCATCGAGACAAAACTTTGCAGCATGGTCGAGATCACGTTGCGGCTGTTGACCATGCCGCCGTAGAAATAGGCGAGGCCGGGGGTCATCAGCAATACGAATGCGGTGGCGGTGAGCATCCACGCAATGTCGCCACCATTAAGCCCTTCGGTAATGATGGACTTGGGCACGGCAGGCATGAAGACCGCCAGAAAACTCACTGCCAGCAGGATAATGAGCGGTACGTAGGCTTTTCGATTCATCAGTGTAATTGTTTAAGGTGAATGGTTGGGGAACGGTTGTACATCAATAGCTTGTGTTTGTTTTTTAAGGCCTTCAACAAAAATAAAATACTTTTATCGGAATAGCAAGTAAAAAACAAGGTCTCTTTGTAAAAATTTGTTATTTTATTCTGAAAGAGCAACGTTTTTTAATAGGATATTTTGTAAAACGCTGAGAATGAAGCTGGATCTGTGGTTAGCTACCATTTTTCGGGCGGCGGTGCGGCTTTGGGTTGCGGCGTAGTTTGCCGGGTCATTTCCGTTTTCAAGTCCGCCGTCCAGCGTGCCATGGTCGCTTGTACGCTTCGCTGGTGCGCATCCCAGGTTTTCTGCCAGCCGGAAGCCGTTTTCTCCTCAAGGGGTTTGGTCTTTCCGGTAGGTACTGTTTTGTAGTTCCGGTCTTCCTTATAATAATGGAATACAAAACCGCTGAACCGGTAGCGGTATCTGCCTTCTTTCGTTTCTATTTGAACCTTGCAATGCACCATGCCGCTCAGCTTTTTGGACACGTAACCCGCCGCATACACCGGAAACTGCGCGTTGGCGGCCAGCAGCCGGATTTCGCCCGATGCCGAATCGGCGGCGACCACAAACGAACGGGAAGCCAGCCAGCGTTTGGCGTTTTGGTGGAGGCTGTCTTTGGGCAGCGAGTCGGCTTTGACGGTTTCCTCAAATACCAGTTTGCCCGGCGCGGCTGGCTGTGCGCAAGTCCATTGCAGACCCGCGCACAGCACCGCAAAAAACAAGGCGGGTTTGGGCTTTTTGGAAGATACTATTCTGGCGACCACAACCCGGCGGATAAAACGTGAGATCAGAATCTTGTCAAATCAGAATTTGTAAATGGCGGCCAAGCCCAGCGTGGACTGCGTGTTTTTGGTGAAGTTGCCGTTGCTGTCGTCAAATTTCTGGGTTCTGCCCGCACCGGCCAGTTTAGGATAGCTGTCAATGCGGAACTCGGGTTTGAGCAGGAAATGACCATCGGCCAAGGTGATGTTGCTGGTCAGCGTGAAAGAATTCACCGTGGTGCCGCCGTTTTCGCCGTTGGTGAGCAAACGCACACCGCTGGTATTGTCGAAATATTCGTAGCGCACGCCCAAACCAAACCCATCGGTAATGGCGTAGTTGCTGTAAACCGCCGCGCCGCCCCACGTCCGGGCATTCAGGCCGGTGCCCGCCTTTTCGCTGCCCGTGGCAGCATTGATGCCAATCAGGAACTGTTCGGTGAATTGGTAGGAAGTTGTCAAATCAAACAGCGAATAATAGGCACCTTCCACGTTTTTACCATTGGCTTGGCTGGGAGCCTCGTTGCTGCCAATCCAGTTCAAGTACACATTCCAGCCTTCGGCGGGCTTCACAAACAACTGGCTGATGACGGCTTTGGCGCGGTTCTGGTCGTTAAGGTTGTCTATGTTATTGACCACACCCACCATCAGGGCCGCCTTGTCGGAGAATGCATAATTGGCTTTCGCGCCGATGTGGTAGAAAGGCCCGTTGTTGAACAGGTTGGACAGCGAATAATTGTAGTTGATTGGCGCATCAATGACCTCATAACCGATGTGCGTACCGAATTGGCCTGCCGTGAAAGACAGCTTGTCGGTTGCCTTGTAGGTGAAATACGCCTGCTTGATGGCCAGCGAAGTGGAAGTTGCACCGCCCAATGGCCCGAACACGTTGCCATAGTTGCCCAAATCGGCGTTGGGGCCGAAGGTCAGGTCAATCACTGCTTCGGTCTTGCGGGTGGTATGCACCATTTTTGTTTGCACCAGACCCAGCGAGAATTGCCCGGCACGCTGGTCGAAGGCGCGGGCATTGCCCACGAGCGGATCGCCTTCGCCGCCAAAACCCCCTCCCAAATTGCTGCGCGAGGCCGGGTTGTTGAAATTGGCCATGTAATAGGTGTCCAGATAGCCCGAGAAGGTGAACGAGCCTTTGGTTGAGTCGGCATCCTGCGCTTGGGTCTTGAAGACGATGGCGGCGAAGGCAAGTGTCAGATAGATGAGTTTTTTCATGGTTTTGTTAGGGTAAAATTTAAGCGTGGAAAAGATGAATGTGGTTGAAATGGATGCGGATTTCGGTTGCGGGTTCATTTTCAGAAGCCAGTTGCGCAAAAAAGCAGCCAAAACACGAACAAGCCCGAAATCTGATGCCAAAGTGATGAGTTTTCAAAGTAAAAACAAATTTTATGTTAAAAATATACGTGTTTTTAGTTGAAAATGATGTTTTTTAACCAAAAAGCCCTATAAAATGCACGTGAACCTTCAAAAAACGTATCGGTTGTTTGGAAACCTCAACCGTAGCGGGGTTTTGCCTTTTTGCAACATACTATTTGGTTTCGTGCTGGTTTTTGCCGTTTGCATGAGGTTGCGAATGGCTTTTTCACTGGTAGGCGGTGTCATGGGCGGGAGAAAACAGGCTGAAAATCCTTTTATTAGACTTTTTCAGGATTTAATAAAATTTTTTTGATTGGGGAATCAAAAAAACGCGTGTATGTATTGACCAGAATCAAATATTTGTGTACTTTTCTTCGCTGCTTTCAATAACTTTTTATTTCGCGCATCAGTTTATACACAAAAGTAAAATCCGAAACGGCATTTGATTTGGTACATTGTTTTGAAAAAAACCGGTTTTTCGGGTTTTACTTTGGTTTGGCCTTTTTGAAAGATACTATTTTCATAAAAAATTGCATTATAATAATACAATCCACATGAACAAGACCTGCGAACAACCACCAGAAGGCCTGTACCGTCCCGAATTTGAACATGATGCCTGCGGTATCGGCTTCATTGCCAACATCAAGGGGCGCAAGTCGCACCAGATTGTGGAGGACGGCATAAAGATGCTCACCCGCATGGAACACCGGGGCGCGTGCGGCTGCGAGGCCAACACCGGCGACGGCGCGGGAATCCTGATCCAAGTGCCGCACGAGTTTTTTCTGGACGAACTCACCAAACTGGGCCTGCACCTGCCGCCTTACGGCGAGTACGGCGTGGGAATGGTGTTTTTTCCGCACGACGAGAAACTGCGCGAGGAATGCCGCACCATCCTGAACCGCAAGATAAAGCTGCTGAAACTGGACCTGATCGGTTACCGCGTGGTGCCGACCGACAATGGCGAAATCGGTGAAGGTGCGCAGGCCGTGGAGCCGCAAATGGAGCAGGTTTTCATCAAGCGTCCGGCCCACATCGCCAACCCCGACGCGTTTGAGAGCCGGTTGTTCGTGTTGCGCAACTACGCCACGCGCGTCATCAATGAAACGGTGCAAGGATTGAAAGGCGGTTTTTACTTTGCGTCGCTTTCCTACAAAACCATCGTGTATAAAGGACAGCTCACCACCGGACAGGTGCGGCCGTATTTCCCGGATTTGCACAACGAGAACGTGGTGTCGGCGTTGACGGTGCTGCATTCGCGGTTTTCGACCAATACGTTTCCGTCGTGGAAACTGGCGCAGCCGTTCCGGTACATCGCCCACAACGGAGAAATAAACACCGTGAAAGGTAACGTGACGTGGTTTACCGCCGCCGAAACCGAATTCTGGTCGGAACATTTCTCCAAGGAGGAACTGGAAATGCTGCGCCCGATTTGCATTCCCGGCCAATCGGATTCGGCCAACCTGGACAATGTGATTGAAATGCTCGTGCTCAGCGGCCGTTCGCTGCCGCACGTGATGATGATGCTGATTCCCGAAGCGTGGGACGGCAACGAGCAGATGGATCCGGTGCGCAAGGCATTCTATGAATTCCACGCCTCCATGATGGAACCTTGGGACGGCCCGGCCTCAATTACCTTCACCGACGGCAAGATTGTGGGAGCCACGCTGGACCGGAACGGCTTGCGGCCCTCGCGCTATTGCGTCACCAGCGACGACCAGGTAATCATGGCTTCCGAGTCGGGTGTGTTGGAAATCGACCAATCGAAAATCATCAAGAAAGGGCGTTTGCAGCCGGGCAAAATGTTCATCGTGGACATGGAGCAGGGCCGAATACTGTCGGACGAGGAAGTGAAGGAACAAATCGCCTCGCGCCAACCGTACGGCGAGTGGCTGAAAAACAATAAAATTAAACTGGCCGACGTGCCGGAGCCGGGCGGCAAATTCCGTCCGCTCGACGAAAAAGCCCTGCTCAAACGCCAGATTGCCGCCGGATACACATCCGAAGACATGAAATATGTGATCGCGCCAATGGCCATGACCGGACTCGAAGCGTTGGGTTCAATGGGTTTGGACACGCCGCTGGCCGTATTGTCCGACCAGAGCCAGCATTTGTCGAGTTATTTCAAGCAACTGTTTGCGCAGGTAACCAACCCGCCGATTGACCCGATCCGGGAGCGGATGGTGATGTCGCTGATTTCGTTCGTGGGCGTATCCAAGAACCTGCTCACCGAAACGCCCGAACACTGCCACCTGCTGGAACTGCCGCAGCCCGTGCTGAGCAACAAGGAACTGGAAAAAATCCGGTACATTGACCACAAGGGTTTCCAATCCAAAACCATTTACACGTATTTCAATGCCAATGGCAAGGCGGGTGCGTTGGAACGCGGCTTGGAACGGATTTGCCGCTACGCCGAAGATGCCGTGGAAGACGGGTTTTCCATCCTCATTCTATCCGACCGCAGTTTCGACAGCAGTCACGCCCAAATTCCGTCGTTGCTGGCAATGGCGGCCGTGCACCACCATTTGATTCGCCAAGGCTTGCGCGACAATGTGGGCATTATCATCGAAGCGGGCGACGTGTGGGAAACGCACCACTTTGCCACGCTGATCGGCTTTGGCGCGTCGGGCATCAATCCGTACTTGGCGTTTGAAACGATTGCGAACCGCAAGGAAAAAGGGTTGCTCGAAACCGAACTGACCGACAAGGAACTGAATAAGAACTACATCAAGGCGGTGGGCAAGGAATTGCTGAAAATATTCGCCAAAATGGGCATTTCCACGTTACAGTCGTACCAAGGGGCGCAGATTTTTGAGGCGTTGGGCATCCATCCCGAAGTGATTGACCCGTACTTCACCCGAACCGTTTCGCGCATTGGCGGCCTGAAACTCGACGACATTGCCCGCGAAACCCTGATCAAACACCGGCTGGCATTCCCCACCGATCCGATTCCCAACCAGCGGCTGGAAGTGGGCGGCATCTACCAATGGAAGCAACGCGGCGAACAGCATATTTTCAATCCGCAAACCATTCATTTGCTCCAGGAATCAAGCAAAAGAAATGATTACCAGCTATTTAAAAAATATTCCAAGCTGATTGACGACCAGACGCAAAAAGCCCTGACACTGCGCGGAATGCTGAAATTCAAGCCCGGAAAATCCATTTCAATCGAGGAAGTGGAATCGATTGAAAGCATTTTCAAGCGTTTTGCCACCGGAGCCATGTCTTTCGGCTCCATTTCGTGGGAAGCCCACACCACGCTGGCCATTGCCATGAACCGCATCGGTGGCAAAAGCAACAGCGGCGAAGGCGGCGAAGACGAACGGCGTTTCGACAAACTTGACAATGGCGACTGGATGAATTCGGCCATCAAGCAGGTGGCTTCCGGGCGGTTCGGCGTGACGAGCTATTACCTGGCCAACGCGCAGGAATTGCAGATAAAAATGGCGCAGGGTGCAAAACCCGGCGAAGGCGGACAACTGCCCGGCCATAAAGTGGACGACTGGATTGGCAAAACACGCCATTCCACGCCCGGCGTAGGCTTGATTTCGCCGCCGCCGCACCACGACATTTACTCTATCGAGGATTTGGCGCAATTGATCTTCGACCTCAAGAACGCCAACAGAACCGCCCGTATCAGCGTGAAGCTGGTGTCGGAAGCGGGTGTGGGAACCATCGCCGCCGGGGTTGCCAAAGCCCACGCCGACGTAGTGCTGATTGCCGGCCACGATGGCGGCACGGGAGCCTCGCCGCTCAGTTCCATCCGCCATGCGGGTTTGCCTTGGGAGTTGGGCTTGGCCGAAACCCACCAGACGCTGGTGAAAAACAAGCTCCGCAGCCGCATTACGGTGCAAGCCGACGGACAAATCCGTACGGGGCGCGACATTGCGGTGGCGGCATTGCTCGGTGCCGAGGAATTTGGCGTGGCAACGGCCGCGTTGGTCACTGCTGGTTGCATCATGATGCGCAAGTGCCATTTGAATACGTGTCCGGTGGGCGTGGCAACGCAAAACAAGGAACTGCGCGCACTCTTTACGGGCAAGCCTGAGCACGTGGTGAATATGTTCACATTCTTGGCGCAGGAACTCCGCGAAATCATGGCCGAACTCGGTTTCCGCACGGTAAATGAAATGATTGGCCAAAGCGACCGGCTCGAAGCCCGCGAAAACCTGACGCATTGGAAACACAAGAACCTAAACCTCAATGCCATCCTGTTCAAGCCGCCGGTGAGTCTGGAAGTGGGCTTGTACAAGCAGGAAGAACAGGATCACGGCATTGATGCGGTACTGGATTTGGAACTGATCCGGCAAGCCAAATCGGCGTTGGAAAACCGCACAACAACCAAAGGCGAGTTTGAAATCCAAAACACCGACCGTGCCCTAGGGACGATGCTTTCCAATGAAATCTCGAAAAAATACCGCGCCGACGGCCTGCCGACCGACACGATCCATTACAAATTCAACGGCACTGCCGGGCAGAGTTTCGGCGCGTTTGGCACCAAAGGCTTAACTTTGGAACTGGAAGGCGATGCCAACGACTACTTCGGCAAAGGCTTGTCGGGAGCCAGATTAGTGCTGTACCCCGACCGCAACGCCAAATTTGTACCCTGCGAAAACAGCATTGTCGGCAATGTGGCCTTTTACGGCGCAACGGCTGGCGAGGCATACATCCGGGGCATGGCTGGCGAACGGTTCTGCGTGCGCAACTCCGGCGTGAAAGCCGTAGTGGAAGGTATCGGCGACCACGGTTGCGAATACATGACAGGTGGCATGGTGGTGATTCTGGGCGGTATCGGGCGCAACTTTGCGGCGGGCATGAGCGGCGGTGTGGCATACATCTGGAACAAGAACCAAGACGTGGCCGCCAACACCAACACTGAAATGGTGGCACTGGAAACGCTGACTGCCGAAGACGAAAACATTATCAGGATGTACGTGGAAAACCACGCGACTTTTACGCAATCGGAAGTGGCGAACCATGTACTCAACAACTGGCAAACAGTAATCGGCCAGTTTGTGAAAGTGCTGCCTTCGGATTTCAAAAAAGCGTTGGCCGCCAGAAACATCAGCCTGTCGGAGCAAATCCAGAACAAGGAAATCGTGTACGGCGACTTCCGCGAAATGGTGAAGGTGTGAGGCTGAAAATAGTATGTTTTGAAAGGACAAAACCTGTCAAAAGTTTAAGCGAGGACGCTAGAACCAGTTTTGGTTAATTATACTAAGCTCTTTAACACGAAAAATAGCAATTCATCCATGAGTTTCACATTTGGGACTGCTGTTTTGTTCATGATTTTAGTGACACTTGGATGTTTTCTTTTGGGCTTGATATTCTTCGGAAGATTAAAATCCATCCGGACTATTTTTTGGATAATTGGCGGTCTGTTATTGTTATTGACGGTTTCCATGCCAATATCCCATAAATGGAAAATGAAGAAATATGGAAATAAATACACAGGAAAATTTTCGATTGACATTCGAGGTTCAACTTGCAATTTAGACACTTTAACGAAATACGCTGATTTAACATTGATTGTAGAGGATGACCAAACATTCCATTTGAGTCGGCAATCCACACTTTTTGATTCCATATCAGGTGAATGGCATTATGAAGATGACGGAGACATCGCATGGATGGAGTATAGCTTTGAAACGGAATCAGAGAGTAATCAAAATGAATGGCCAAGCAAAAATGAATGGATGTTACGCGGAAATGAATGTACGGTTGTCTTTAAAAGAAAATGATTCCGAGAAATCGAAATATGCGTAGAAGCTGATTTTTCAAAATAGTATCTCCTAAAAACACCAAACCCTTCTTATTCACTCATTCAAAATTCAGTCACTGATATAAAATGGGCAAACCCACCGGATTTATGGAATACCCGCGCGACTTGCCGGCCAAGCGAAAAGTCGAGGAGCGGATGAAAGACTACAAGGAAGTGGAACTGACGCTGCCCGCCGAAAAAGCCGAACAGCAAGCCGCCCGCTGCATGAACTGCGGCGTGCCGTTTTGCCACAACGGCTGTCCGCTGGGCAACATCATCCCGGAGTTCAACGATGCCGTGTATGAGCAGAACTGGGAACTGGCGCACGAAATTTTGGCCTCCACCAACAACTTCCCCGAATTCACGGGGCGCATTTGTCCCGCGCCTTGCGAGTCGTCGTGCGTGCTGGGCATCAACAAGCCACCCGTTACCATTGAAGCCATTGAACGGCACATCATCGAAACCGCGTTTGCCAAGGGCTACGTGAAAGCCAACCCGCCCAAGTACCGCACCGGCAGGAAAATCGCCGTTATCGGTTCGGGGCCGGCGGGCTTGGCGGCGGCGGCGCAACTGAACAAGGCCGGGCATTGGGTCACGGTTTTTGAACGTGCCGATGCCATTGGCGGGCTTCTGCGCTACGGCATTCCCGATTTCAAATTAGACAAATACGTGATTGACCGGCGTTTGCGGGTCATGGAAGAAGAAGGAATCATGTTTAGGACCAATGCCAACGTGGGCGTGAATGTGCGCGCCAAATCACTTTCTGACGAGTTTGACGCGGTTCTGCTCTGCGGCGGCTCCACCGTTCCCCGCGATTTGCCCATTCCGGGACGCGAGTTGAAAGGCATTTATCCGGCCATGGAATTTCTGGGCCAGCAAAACAAACGCGTGGCCACCAAAGCCGTCAGTGCCGACCATTGCGGCGCGGAATATGCCAACGGCGAGTTGTTGGCAAACGGCAAAAACGTGTTCGTAATCGGTGGCGGCGACACCGGTTCGGACTGCGTGGGAACATCCAACAGGCACGGCGCAACATCCGTGACCCAGATAGAACTGATGCCGATGCCGCCCAAGGAACGCGCCGAAAACACGCCATGGCCGCACTGGCCCATGATGCTGCGCACCTCAAGCTCGCACGAGGAAGGCTGTGACCGCCATTGGGCCATCCAAACCAAAGCGTTTGTGGGCGACGAAAACGGCCAGTTGAAAGCTGTCAAACTCGTGGATTTGGAGTGGAAAATGGAAAATGGCCGCTCCGCTTTTGTGGAAGTGGCAGGCAGCGAACGCGAAATACCGTGCGAACTGGCCTTGCTGGCCATGGGTTTCCTGCATCCGCAAGCCGAAGGGATGCTCCACGATTTTGGCATAGAACTCGACGAACGCGGCAATGCCAAAGCGCAAAACTACCAGACAAACGTTCCCAAAATTTTTGCCGCCGGCGATATGCGGCGCGGACAAAGCTTGGTGGTCTGGGCCATTTCCGAAGGTCGCGAGGCTGCCCGCGCCGTGGACGAATACCTGATGGGCCACAGCGAACTCGAAGCCAAAGCCGTCTCAATGCTGCACGCACAAAAGTTGGCGTTCGTGTGATTGTCGGCGGCAACTCTGCTGACCGGCAATGTCCAAGACACACAGCGGCCAATCGGTTACTTTCACTCCAACAGGGCAGCAGGATATGCACGTTGACAAATACCAACTCAAATCAGAAGAAGAACTTACCCGTTTTGAATTTATCAGTGAAGGCCCGAAAGGAGCCATCCGTAAACTCATCGAATTTCAACGCACTACAGACCCTGACACTTACAATCTTGCTTTCGGCGACAAACATCCGGTAACAGGTGGCATTGATGACCTTGCGGTTTCCGATAACGGCGACACCGAGAAAGTTTTGGCAACTGTTGCCGCCGCTGTTTATGTTTTTTTTGACAACCGCCCAACCGCTTACCTGTATGCACAAGGCAGCACAAAAGTCCGGACGCGACTGTACAGAATCGGTATCAACCGCTTTTACGAAGATATGCAACGGGATTTTTATCTTTATGGCCGCATTGGCGGGGATTTCGTGGACTTCGAACCGGACGTGGAGTACGAAGGCTTTTTGGCACAGCGCAAATTTTCTTAACTTGCATACATGAAAACGGCACCAAACCTTCCGAAGAAAAAATGGCCCTTTGTGACCATTGACCCTGCGTTGAACGAGTACCGTGACAAGATTATATTCCCTGAAAAATTGGAGCAGGCAAACAACGTTTTGAAAACGGCCAAGCTTCCACCGAATAAAAACCGCCGCTAACAATGGGTTTGATGCCGTGGCCGACCTGCAAGCCATAGGCAACAGATGCGCTATTGATTTTCGGTTTCGGCTGGCCTGACACAAGCGAACTGTAGAACTTATCGTCAACATCAGGTTTTAACTGATGTTGCGCGGCGATTTAAACAATTATTCAGAAGCCATCTCAATGCTGCACGCACAAAAGCTGGCGTTTGTGTAATGGCAAAATAGTATGTTTTTAAAACACCAAACCCCGGCCGTAAAAGTTCGGGGTTTTTGCTTTTTCAGGGATACTATTTCCGATGAAAGAAGGTGGACAGTGGAAAAAACGTGTAAATTTGAGTAAACCAATTTGTTAATGGAAATGTCAACAACGGAGATGAAGGCCGAGATACACCGGAAAGTAGAGGCTATCTCGACAATGGGTGAATTATTGGAAATCAACCAATCATTGGATTTACTGGTGTCCGAAAATCTGTCTGCGGAGGAGAGAAACGTTTTGAAACGGCTTTCCAAGGTTATTTCCGACGTTGAAAAGGGTGGCGGCCTGCCGCATGAAGCCGTACAGAAAGAAGCGAAGAGATGGCTGCACAAACCGTAATCTGGCATCCCGAAGCCAGAGAGGATTACCGGGAAATTATTGATTATCTGCTGGATGAGTGGTCATTTGAGGTGGCCGACAAATTCACTGACCAGATAGATGAAGTAGTCAGGATGGTTGAAAAGCATCCGAATATTGGTATGCGCGTAGGCAGGTTGCGTTCTGTCAGGAAAATTGCCGTACCGCCCCATTATTTTCTGTACTACGTTTTTTTTCAGAACCAACTTTTGATTTTCAATATTCTTGACAATCGTCGGCAGCCGGAGCAAATATGAAGCGTTGCCAACACTGGGGGAATGGCATTCCAAAACCCCAAACCCCGGCTGTGGAAAGGTTGGGTTTCATACCTTTTGAAACCGCCGGTTGGCAGGATACGGGATATTGATTTGGAGTAAAAATAATTTTTATTCTGGAAACCTTTGGTTAGATTTGCAGCCTTATTTTGGAATCACACTTCAAAAATATAAACAAGCATTGCAATGAAACGTACGTACCAGCCTTCGAGACGCAAGAGAAAAAACAAGCACGGGTTTTTTGAGCGCATGTCCACACCCAATGGTCGCCGCGTGCTGGCCAGCCGCCGTGCCAAAGGCCGCAAACGCCTGACCGTATCGGATGAGCCAAGGCACAAAGCCTAATCACGGCACCCACGCGTTGGGGTTGCGGTTATGCCAATGACTGAAAGCCAATTGCCCATGACCGCGCTGACACCCGACAAAAGCCTGCCTAAGTCCGAAAAACTTTGCAGCAAGAAAACCATCGAGGAGCTTTTCGCAAAAGGCTCCTCGGTTTATTTGTACCCTTTCCGGTTGCAATACTTGGCCGCCACCGGTGGAGAACCGGCATACCCGCAAGTGCTTTTTTCGGTTTCCAAACGCAACTTCAAACGTGCCAACCGGCGAAACCTCATCCGCCGCCGCCTCCGCGAAATCTACCGTCTGCACAAATACGAATTGCTTTCCGCCACTCCCCCTGCCGTTTTTCCGGCTCGTCTGGCCATTCTCTACATCAGCAAGGAAATCCTGCCTTCCGAGGTGCTGACCAAGAAATTCCTTGCCGTCTGGAAACGCCTGCGGGACAACACAACCCCAAAAACACCGGCATGAAGTGCGGGGGGCGGACTTGAAAACGCAATTATTCGTTGCCGAGCCGCCAATTTCCGGCTTCCGCAAAACAGTATCTTTCCAAAAGCCCAAACCCGGCATTGCTTGGTGTCCGCCCACCGGAAACGCAGCCAGCCGCGTTTTTTATGCTCCCTGTTTATCCTTATATTTTGCGGTTCTTGCAAGGGGGAACAATCACACTTCGGTTGCCGTTTGTATGGAAAGTTGCCAAAGGGTTGCCTTGTCGGCAATCCGATTTATCCGCACGCCCATGGGTAGAAAAGTATTGGTTTTGAACCAGGATTACACTGCTTTGACGGTCTGCAACGTGGAGAAAGCATTTATTCTGGTGTACCTGAAAAAGGCCGAAATGGTTTCGGAATCGGCAAACAATGCCTTGCGCACCATCTCGGCCAGTTTCCCCATGCCTTCCATTATCCGGCTGCACCGCTACGTGCATTTGCCCTTCAAGGGTGTGATGCTCACGCGCCAAAACGTGTTCAAGCGCGATGGGCAACGCTGCCAGTACTGCGGCGCACACGAAAACCTGACGCTGGATCACGTGCTGCCCAAGTCGCGCGGGGGCAAGTCTTCTTGGGAAAACCTAGTAGCGGCCTGCCAGCGTTGCAATGCCAAAAAAGGCGATTACACGCCCGACGAGGCCGGCCTGCGGCTGCCCCAAAAGCCATACAAGCCTTCGTTCATCATGTTCCTGCGCGATTTTTCGGGTCATATTGACGAGGATTGGCATCCGTATCTGAGCAAGAAAGCAAAGTCGTTCGGGTAATTGCGAATAGCTTTTGACCAAGCAACAAGGCAGCCAAAACATCCGGCAGGAATGCGGAAGTTCTGGCTGTTTTTTTGTGGCAAACCACCGGACGGGAGGTTTGGGCTTTTGAAAAGATACTATTTTCCTGCCCCTTGGATTTCACAAAAGCACCGAACCTCTTTGCCGGATTGGGGGTTTTGCTTTATACTGACTTCTTGAAAAAATCCCCGACATGGCAAAGAAAAGCAAACCGAAAACAAGCAAGCATCTTTCTTCCAATGGCTTTTCGTTACAAACTTCCACCCTCGATCACGCCCCTGTTGCCATTCAGCCCGCCGCCGAAATCATTGATGTGACCGGCTACGAAAACATTGAAGTGTACGGCGCACGCGAGCACAACCTGAAAAACATTGACGTGACCATTCCGCGCAACAAACTCGTGGTGGTTACGGGTATCAGCGGCAGCGGCAAGTCGTCGCTGGCATTTGACACCATTTATGCCGAGGGCCAGCGGCGGTACATGGAAAGTTTCTCGGCCTATGCCCGTTCGTTCATCGGCGACATGGAGCGGCCCGATGTGGATAAGATCAACGGCTTGAGTCCGGTGATTTCAATCGAGCAGAAAACCACCTCGCGCAACCCGCGTTCCACGGTTGGCACGGTCACCGAAATCTATGATTTTTTGCGGTTGCTGTTTGCCCGCGCGGGCGAAGCTTTTTCGTACAACACGGGCGAGAAAATGACCCGCCAGTCGCAGGATCAGATTATCGAACACATCCTGCAACATTTTGAAGACCAGAAAATCAGCATCTTGGCTCCGGTGGTCAAGGGCCGCAAAGGCCACTACCGCGAACTGTTTCTGGAAATCGCCAAGAAAGGCTACACCAAAGTGCGCGTGGACGGCACAATCCAAGACATTGTGCCCAAAATGCAATTGGACCGTTACGTGATCCACGACATTGAGATTGTGGTGGACCGCATCCAGGTCAGCGAGAAAGACCGTTTCCGGTTGTCGCAGTCCATCGGCAAGAGTTTGCAGGAAGGCAAAGGCATCATTTTCATCGAAGACAAAAAAGCGAACAGCCACACGTTTTCGCAGTTTTTGATGGATTCCACGGGCTTGGCTTACGACGAACCGGCCCCGAATGCGTTCTCGTTCAACTCGCCCTACGGCTGGTGTCCGGTTTGCCACGGGCTGGGCGTGATCGAGGAGATTGACCCCGCCTCGGTATTGCCCGATTATTCGCTCAGCGTCACGCGCGGAGCCATTGCGCCGCTGGGCGAATACCGCGACATTTTGGTGTTCAAGGAAGTGGCGGCAATGCTGAAAAAATATAAGCTGAGCCTGACCACGCCGCTCAGCAAATATCCGGAAGAGGCCGTGCAGGAACTGCTGTACGGCTCGGATACGCAGTACAAGATGCCCAGCGACAAGCATCCGGGCAATGCGTACCACTTTAAATTTGAGGGCATCATCAACCATTTGCTCAAGCAACAGGAACTCGGTTCGGAAAAAACGCAGCAGTGGATTCAGGAATATATGACCGTGAACACTTGCCCGGAGTGCAACGGCGCGCGGCTCAAAAAGGAATCGCTGTGGTTCAAGATGGACAAAAAGAACATTTCGGAACTGGCGCAAATGGACGTGCAGGACCTGTCGCGTTGGTTTGTGGGTTTGGAAAAACGCCTGAACGAACGCCAAAACGTGATTGCCACCGAAATCCTGAAGGAAATCCGCAAACGCATCGGCTTTCTGGTGGACATCGGCCTGACG
>JAYWIH010000075.1:0-3826 GCA_043789005.1 Sphingobacteriales bacterium | reverse complement strand
CATCGGCTACCACTTTGGCGGCCGCGACCACAGCACCGTCATCCACGCCATCCAGTCAGTGAACGATATGCTCAAGACCGACAAGGATTTCAAAGCCGCCGTGCAGGAAATCCAGAAAGGCTTCAAGACGCGCCCCAAACGGTATTGAACCGGGCGGGCGGTAGTACACGCTTCAGCTTGTGCCGAAACCGCAGGTTTCGCCTTTTGAAAAGATACTATTTTGAATCTTGAAAAATCGCGCGAGTTCGGGCATCTTTGCCCGGACTTATTTTTTTGTGATGGCAAAACAGAAATTCTACGTGGTTTGGAAAGGGCGAAAAACCGGTATTTTCCTTACTTGGGACGACTGCAAGAAGCAAGTGGACGCGTTTGCGGGAGCCGAATACAAGTCGTTTGAAACCAAGGCACTGGCGGAAAACGCATTCCGGGAAAACAGCCGTAAACACATCTACCAAAATAGTATCGCCGCAAAAGGCAAAACCTCCCTGTCGCCCTTGCGGAAAGCGACCGTTGGCAGCCCCATTGCAGAAAGCATTTCCGTGGATGCCGCCTGCTCGGGCAATCCCGGCGTGCTGGAATACCAAGGCGTGGAGACGACCACCAAGCGGCTGCTTTTTGCCATGGGGCCTTTTCCGGAGGGCACGGTCAACATCGGCGAATTCTTGGCGATAGTGCACGGGCTTGCCTACCTGAAAAAAAACAATTCCCCGCTTCCCATCTATTCCGATTCCAAAACAGCCATTGGGTGGGTAAAAAAGAAAGCCACCAAAACAACGCTGCAACGCACCCCGGCAACCGAGGAGCTATTCGTACTCATTGACAGGGCCATTCAGTGGCTCCAGAGCAATGCCTACCCGAACCAAGTGTTGAAATGGGAAACCAAACATTGGGGCGAGAACCCGGCGGATTTTGGCCGCAAATGACAGTCCGTTCCGATTTCCGGATCTGGCCACCGCCACGCGGAGCCGGGTTTGGGTTTTCGGAAACCTGCCTGTCGGCAGACAGGGATACTATTTTGGCAAGGGTAGTTGGACTTTCCAAGTCCAACGGGTCGGCACAAGACTGGCCGGGTTTGGAGTTTTGGAAAGATACTTGTGCGCCATGGCGTACTATTTCGGGGTTGTGCGGTGGCACTGCCAGCACGACATTATTTTTGCACCGCAGACGTTTTGGCCGTAAAAATCGTTAAAATTGCGGTCAATCACACCTTTATCCAGCGTATGCGCCACCTGTATCGGATTGCCCTTGCCGCAACCGCCGTTTCCCTTGGGCAGTGGGGTTGCAAAACCAGCCAGCCAGCCGTTTCCAATACTCCTGTCAGCAACGATGCGGTTATCGCCACCATCGGCCCGCTGCCCATTTACCGTTCCGAATTCAATTACGTCTACACCAAAAACAGCGGCTTTGCCGACACCGCCGACCGTGCCAAATCCGTTCAGGATTATCTGGACTTGTACCTCAATTTCCGCCTGAAAGTGAAGGAGGCCGAAGATATGGGCCTGGATACGGCGGCTTCGTTCCGGCAGGAACTGGCCGGCTACCGCGACCAACTGGCCGAGCCGTACATGGTGGACAGCAGCGTGACCAAACTCTTGATCCGCGAAGCCTACGAACACCTGAAAGAGGAAGTGCGGGCCTCGCACATCCTGATTGCCGTGCCGCCCGAAGCACCGCCCGAAGACACACTCAAAGCCTACCGGCAAATAACCGAAACAAGACAGAAAGCCACTGGCGGACAGGACTTTACCGAACTGGCACGCGCCAACTCACAAGACCCTTCGGCACAGGCCAACGGCGGTGACCTGGGTTATTTCACGGCGTTGCAGATGGTTTATCCGTTTGAAAAAACCGCTTTCCAAACTCCCGTCGGCTCGGTTTCGCAGCCGGTGCGCACCAAATTCGGCTACCACATCCTGAAAGTGACCGCCCGCCGCCCCTCGCGCGGCAAAATCACGGTGGCGCACATCATGGTTCGCATCAACCCGGAGGCCCCGGAAACGGAAGCCAAGGCCGCCAAATCGAAAATAGAGGAAATATACAGGCAAGTAAGCCGGGGAGACGACTGGAAAAAGCTTTGCGCCGAGTTTTCGGAAGATGGAAATTCGCGTGCCAAAGGCGGCGAACTCCAGCCGATGGGCACCGGCAGCACGATTCCGGCTTTTGAGGATGCCGCCTTCGCGCTTGCCAAACCCGGAGACATCAGCCAGCCCGTACTAACACCCTACGGCTGGCACATTATCAAGCTTATTGAACGCAAAGGCTTGGAACCACTAGTCCAACTGGAGCCGATGCTGCAACAGAAAGTGGGCAAGGACTCGCGTTCGGAACTGAACCGCCGCCTGCTGTTGGAACGGTTGCGGCGCGAAGACAAGCTGACCGAAAACGCCGATGCCCGCCAGTGGGCGTTTGCCCAAGCCAACGACTCGCTGAAACTGGCGGTTTGGAATTACACCACCGGCCACAAGAACTTGCAGCAGACGCTTTTCTCCATCAAAAACCAGCCATACACCACCGGCGATTTCTTCAAGTACGTGAAAACCAGTCAGCAACCGCGCGAAAAACTATCGGCGGCCTACCAGATGCAATTGCTCTACACCGATTTTGTAAACCAGTCGCTAATAAAATACGAGAAAGACCACTTGGAGGAAAAATATCCCGACTTCAAATACTTGGTTGATGAATACCACGATGGCATACTGCTTTTCCAGCGCATGGAAACCGAAGTCTGGTCTAAGTCGCTGGCGGACAGCACCGGCCAGAAAAAATACTTTGAGGAAAACAAAAGCAATTACCGTTGGCAGCAACGCGTGACGGCCACCCTCTACAACGCCGCCGACAATAGTATCTTGGCAGAAGCCAAAACCCTGCTGGCCCGCAAGCCTTATCCGCTCGGCGAACCGAAATTTGCCGAACTGTCTTTCCCTAAAAACAGCAGCACACTCACGGCAAGCCAAAAACAGCAGTTAGACCGAATGGCCCAAACGCTGGCAGCCGACAAGAGCCTGCTGCTCGACATTGCCGGCCATGCCGACCGCGCTGAAAAAACCGGCATTTCAACTGCTCGCAACGATGCCGTGAGCAGCTACCTGACGCAGACTAACGCGGACATCACGCAACTGGTCATCAGGGACTTCGGTACATCCGCGCCGTTTTCGCGCACCGATGCCAAGCGCAACAGCCGGGTGGCGTTTGCGCTGGCTTCCAACTCGAAAACAGCAGTGGAACAGTTGATAAACGCCAAAAAGCCGCTGGGCTTGGAAATCACGGAAGGCATTTTCCAGAAAGGCGACAATCCGCTGATTGACCGCGCAACTTGGCAGCCCGGCAGCTATACACTGGACAACAACGGTCGGGTGGCCTTCTTGGAAATCACCAAAGTGGAGGAGCCGCGCCAGAAAACGTTCGAGGAATCGCGCGGCCAAGTGGTTTCCGATTATCAGGCTTACTTGGAGAAATCTTGGCTGGAAAGGCTGCGCAAACGGTATCCGGTGGCAGTGGTGGCAGCCGAAGTGGAAGCCCTGAAAAGAGCGAAGTGAGCGGAAAGCAAATCACTTCAACCTATCAAAGCTGGGTGAAACCCGCTTGTCCGACCGAAAGCCGATGCGCGATACCGGTCTGACACACAGTGTCTGACCGGCGGTGCCAAAAAATAGTATCTTTCAAAAACGTCAAACCTGCTTTTTGTCATTCCGACGAAGGAGGAATCCGGCCTGCACTTGCGGCCAACTTTGGCAGAGTTTTGAACTCTGCCAAAGTTCCCGATTTCTCCTTCGCCGGAATGACAAAAAAATAGTATGTTTCAAAAACCCCAAACCCGCCATGCGCA